>NZ_JBKBOV010000010.1:104587-145823 GCF_046293535.1 Massilia sp.
CGGCCTTGCGTTGCGCGCGCGGGGAGCGCGCAGGGCGGGCGGCCGGCCTCGTGCCGGCGGCAGGGGCCGGGGCGGTGCCAGGCTTGGCGGGCGGGACGGCGGGCGTGGCGATGCGCGGCGCATCGTCCTTGCGCGGCGCGGCCCTGGCGCGGGCCGGCTTGTCGGCCAGCTTGAACAGCGCGACCAGCTGCGCCAGGCGCGCGGCCTCTTCCTTCATCGATTCGGTCGCGGCCGCCGATTCCTCCACCAGCGTGGCGTTCTGCTGGGTGACGCTGTCCATGTCGGACACCGCGCGGTGCACCTGCTGGATGCCGCTCGCCTGTTCCTTGCTCGAATCGACGATCTCGCCCATGATCGCGGTCACCCGGCCGATGCTCTCGACGATGCCGCTCATGGTCGCGCCGGCGCGGCCGGCCAGGTCGGCGCCCTGCGACACGCGCAGCGTGGAGTCGTCGATCAGTTCCTTGATTTCCTTCGCCGCCGCCGCCGAGCGCTGGGCCAGGCTGCGTACCTCGCCGGCCACCACGGCGAAGCCGCGACCCTGTTCGCCGGCGCGCGCCGCTTCCACCGCGGCGTTCAGGGCCAGGATATTGGTCTGGAAGGCGATGCCGTCGATGACACCGATGATGTCGACGATGCGCGCCGACGAGGCGTTGATCGCCCCCATGGTGTCCACCAACTGGCCCACCATGGCGCCGCCCTGCTGCGCGACCGTCGAGGCGGCCACCGCGAGGCCGTTCGCTTCCTCGGCGCTGGCGGCGCTGTGCTGGACCGCGTGCGCCAATTCGTTCATCGACGAGGCGGTCTGTTCCAGCGCGGCCGCCTGGCTCTCGGTACGGCGCGACAGTTCCTGCGCTTCGCTCGCCATCGCATCGACCGATGCGCCGATGGTCGAGGTGCCGTCGCGCACCTGGGCGACGATCTGCGCCAGGCTGTCGCGCATGCGCAGCAGGGCGTGCAGCAGGCTGGACGCGTCGCCCGGCCGCAGCGCGACCTGCACGTCGAGCTTGCCGGCGGCGATCTCGCCGGCCACGCGCGCCGCCTCGGCCGGTTCGCCGCCCAGGCGCCGGAACAATGCGCGCGCGAACAGCATGGCTGCCGCGACGCTGCCGGCAAGGCTCGACAGGCACAGGATGACCAGCATGCTGGTACTGGCGGCCGCTCCCTCCAGCACCTCCCGCGCCATGCCGTCGATGGTCTTGTGCTGCAGCGCCTGCAGCGCCGTCACCTTGTCCAGGTAGAGCTGGGTGGCCGGCACGAATTCGCGTTCGTACTGCGCCATCGCATCAGGGGCCTGGCCGTCGGCCTTGAGCTTCATGACCCGGTCGCGGGTCGCGATGTAGCGTCCGCGCGCCTCGCCGATGGCCGCGAACAGGGCCCGTTCTTCCGGGGTGTCGAGCAGCTCGCCGATCTTGTTCTGCAGGACATTGGTGCGTTGGCTCGACTCCAGGCTTTCGGCCGCGAAGGCCCGGGCCAGTTCCGGATCGCTCGATCGGGCGACCGCGGCGGTGCGCTTGGCCGACACCGAGGTATTGAGCAGCCATTGCGAGGCCAGGCGCTCCTTGGCCAGCGGGCGTTGGGTGAGCGCTTCGGTTTCTTCGGACATGAGCTGCAGGCGCCAGATGGCAACCGCGGTGGCGAGGGTCGAAATGACGATGACGAACGCAAAAACGAGGCGTAGCTGGGCGCGGACACTGGGCATGGCGTTGGACACGGCGTCTCCCGGAGTGGTGGTGGGCTCCGTGCCGCTGCGGCCCGTCCCGAAAATGGGGCGGCCGGCGGCACGTCGGTGAAGCGCGCCCTGGTACCAGGGACGCAATCCATTAACTTAAGGCAAAAGATGGACTAGAAGTAATGAAGTCGATCAAGGTATGCGCGGCCAATGTTTCATATCGGTTTCGGCATATCGAACTGTGATTTAAATCGTTCTCCAAGGCCGGCAAAGCGGGTAGGCTCGGCACATGAACAGCGAATTCCCGACCCCATCCGGCTCCGTGCAGTGGCACCTGGGCCCCATCATCGACGCGCTGCGCACCTCGCGCGAATCCACCCACAACATCCGCCACCAGGGCCGCGTGCGCGAGCTGCCCTCGCGCGAAGTGCTCACCCAGGTGGTGGGCGGCGTCTCGGCGGCGCTGTTCCCGACCCATTACGGACGGCCGGACCTGAACGACGAGAGCATCGACTACTTCGTCGGCGACACGCTCAACGTCACGCTCGACCGGCTGGTGGGGCAGGTGCGGCGCGCCCTGCGCTTTACTCCCCAGTTCGAGGAAGCCGACGAGGCCCTGCTGTCGGAGCGCGCGCAGGCGATCACGCGCGAATTCGCCGCCAGCCTGCCAGGCATTCGCGCGCTGCTGGTGTCCGACGTGCAGGCCGCGCTGGCCGGCGACCCGGCCGCCAGTTCGGTGGCCGAGATCATGCTGTGCTATCCCGGCACCATCGCCATCCTCTACCACCGGCTGGCGCACTGCCTGCACCGCCTCGGCGTGCCCTTCCTGGCGCGCCTGGCGGCCGACATCGGCCATTCGCTGACCGGCATCGACATCCACCCGGCGGCGCGCATCGGCGGCAGCTTCTTCATCGACCATGGCACCGGCGTGGTCATCGGCGAAACCGCCATCATCGGCGAGCGGGTGCGCCTGTACCAGGCGGTGACCCTGGGCGCCAAGCGCTTCCCGGTGGACGACAGCGGCGCCCTGGTCAAGGGTGCGCCGCGCCACCCGATCGTGGAGGACGACGTGGTGATCTACGCCGGGGCCACGGTGCTGGGACGCATCACGGTGGGCGCCGGCTCGACCATTGGCGGCAACGTCTGGCTGACGCACAGCGTCCCGCCGGGCAGCAACGTGTCGCAGGCGCAGTCGCGCAATACCTGAAAGGCAGGCAAGGCGCCAGACGGGTGGGACCGCCTGCCTTTGCTATCATGGCGCAATGTCCATCCTGCTCGTACCCGGCTACATGGCCGACGAAACGCTCTGGGACGACGTGGCGGGGCCGCTCGGGAAGTTCGGGCCGCTCGTGCACGCCGACCTGCGCCACGATACCTCCATCGAAGCCATGGCCGCCCGCGTGCTCGCCGGCGCCCCGTCCAGCTTCATCCTGGTCGGCTTCTCGATGGGCGGCTATGTCGCCCGCGAGATCGCGCGCCTGGCGCCCGAGCGGGTGTGCGCGCTGGTCCTGCTCGCCACCTCCACCCGCGCCGACACGCCCGCGCTGCGGCAGAGCCGCGGCACGGTCGGCAAGGCGGCCGCCTCGGTATCCTTCTCGGGCCTGAGCAAGACCGCGATCGCCACCTCGCTGCATCCGAAACAGGCCGCCAACGAGGCCCTGATCGAACGGGTGCGCGCGATGGGCGTGCGCCTGGGCGGCGAGGTGTTCCGGCGCCAGTCGGCGATCGTGCGCAGCAGCGACCGCGAGCGCCTGAGTGATATCCGTTGCCCGACCTTGATCATTGCGGCGGGGCAGGACCGGCTGCGTTCGCGCGAGGAATCCGAGGAAATGCATGCCGGGATTCCCGGATCCGAATTCGCCCTCATCGAGGACAGCGGCCACATGCTGCCGATCGAGGCGCCGCAGGCGCTGCTGGCCATCGTCCTGCCCTGGCTGCAGAAAGTGACGGCTGCCTAGGTCGCCGCGGAGGCCGACCAGGCGCGCAGGCCGCGGATCGCTTCTTCCTTGAGCTTGGCCTCGATCTCGATGTAGGGAGCGGCCAGGTAGGACGAGGGCATCACCGCGATCAGGTCCGAGTGCTGGCGGTCGTTGAAGCCTTCGCGCCCGTTCGAAATGTGCACCAGCTGGTGTGCGGGATCGGGCCAGGTTTCGCGCGCCTTGCGCAGCATGGCGCCCACGCTGGGGTCTTCGTAGCTGGCAAGATTGTCGTGCACCACGTGGTGGTGGGCGTCGAAGACCATCGGCACGCCGGCGCGCATGCAGATTTCGTGGATTTCCTCCGCGCCATAGGCGTATTCATCATTCTCCAGGCCCAGGCGGCAGCGGATCGCATCCGGCAGCATGGCGATGCGCTCGACCAGCGCGTCGGCGCGATTGCCCTTGCCGCCATGGATCTCGAGCAGGGCCCATGGCGAGCGCGGCTGCGCCAGGAGGTCCATGATGTCGGCATGCATCTGCAGGATCTTGATGCTGTTCGCCACCACGCCTTCCGAATCGGAACTGAGCACCACGAACTGGTCCGGGTGCATCACCAGCCGGATGCCGCGCTCGCCGGCCCTGCGGCCCGAACGGCCCAGGGTCGTGGCAAAGGGCGCCAGCACCTCGCGTCCGATGTCCTCGTCGGCAAAGGGGAAGATCGAGGAGGGCATGCGGTACAGGCGGATGCCCTCGGCCTCGCAGTAGCGCAAGGCCTTGTCCAGGGTCTGGATGTTGTCGCGGTACAGGTCTTCGAGCAGCTTGCGCTGGGCGTCCAGGCTGTGCTCGAGCAGGCGCTTGCGCGTGACCGTGCGGTAGCGGACGTCTTTCGATGCGGTGATGCAGACGAGGCCGAGGTTCGGTTGCATGGTGTCCCGGGGTGTGGTGATGGCTCGCCCCAGTCTATCCAAATCAGGTTTCCCGGCGCGTTCGCTTAGGTTTTTTTCCGACAGGTTTGCGGGACAGCCGAGGGACAGGCTGGCGGACGCCCCGGAGTCGGGAACTTGGGCAGAATGTGTCGACTGGCGGTCGGCCAAGCGCTTGCCCGCACATCGGCACCCATACTCGACAGGAGGACTCCATGAGCGAACAGGAACGCAATCAGCAGAACCCGGCAACACGTAGCGACACGCTGGCGGAAGGCGGCGCCCGGCCGGTGAATGCGCCGCCCCGGCCGACCGGGTCGGAGGTCGTCGGCGCGGCCGGCGGCACCGATGCCTCGGCAGCGGCGGCGCAGTCCGGCAACCGGGGGCCGGGCGGGGAAGGCATGCGCCGCCAGGCAGGAGCGGAAGGTGCGCCCGGCGCCGCCGGCGGCTCGCTCGGCGGTGGCGGCAGCCCCGCGGCCGGCGCCTCGGGAGCGGGCGGCAATGCGATGGGCGAAGCCGCCTCGGCCGGCGACACCCGTACCGGCACCGGTACCTCGTCCGGCCACGGCACCTCGGTCGCCGGCGGTGATCCGAGCAGCGGCGCCACGCCCAACCCGGGCAAGCAGGGCGGAGGCGGCGGCGCCTCGACCGCCTGACGCCTGCACGCCAGCTTCAGAGCGGTAGAGCGCTGCTTAACGTGGGTGGCCGAACACCTGGGTCCAGTAGACGATGCCGCTGCGTTTTTCCGCAGCGACGCCATAGGCCGCGCCCATTTCGGTGAAGCCCGGGTTCATGATGTTGGCGCAGTGCCCCGGGCTGTCGAGCCAGCCGGCCACGGCTTCGTCGGGCGTGCTCTGGCCGAAGGCGATGTTCTCGCCGACCCGTTGCCAGGTATAGCCGGCGCGCGTCGCGCGGTCGGCCGGCATGCTGCCGTCCTTGGCCTTGTGCCCGAAATAGCGCCGCGCCGCCATGTCGCGGCTATGGTATAGCGCGGCTTCGCCCAGTTGCGGGTTCCAGGTCACGGGCGGGGCCGCCGGGAACTGCCGGGTGCCGCAGGACCGGGCACTGGCACGGGCCGCATTCACGCCGGCCAGGATGGCCCTGCCGGCCTCAAGCCAGTCCGGAAAGGTTTCGGAAGGCAGCGGCGGCGCTGGACGGGCCAGGATCAGCGTCCATTCGTTCCCTTCGCGGTAGCTGCCCACGGCCGAGAAATGGGTGTCGAGCAGGGTGCTGCAGTATTTTTCCTGCAGCACCGCCATCGCGTCCGCCGGCGTGTGCGGACCGTTGACGCTGACCGATACGGCGCGCTCGGCGGCATACCCGGCCTGCTGGAGCGCGAGCTCGATGAAGGTTCCGGCGCCGATGCGCACCTGCGACAGCGCCGGGTGGGCCGTCAGGGGCGCAACCGGCGCGGCGGCGCGTCCCCGACAGCTGCCGGGGGCGATGCGGTAGTCATTGACCAGGGTGGTCAAGGGTTCGGCGCCATAGGCCGGTGCCGGCCTTGCCGACGCCATGCCCGGGCAGGCGGCCAGGGCAAGCAGCAGCGGCAGTGCCAGGGAGCCGGCAGCATGGGCAGGCCGGCGCGCAAGGAATGGCAGAGTCAGGAAAGTCGTTGGCAAGATCAACCCCAGCCGCGCAAGCCGCGGCCATGCGATAGGCAATTGACAGTAAATCAAGCCGGCCCGAATGCAAAAACGCCGACCACAGGTCAGCGTTCTCGAAGCCGGAAAGAAGGCGTGACGCATCTGTCCGATGCACCCACTATAGCAGTGCCGCCGGCCCCCGCAAAGCGCCGTGCTGTAACAAACCGTGTGCCATGCTTGACTACGGTATCAAAAGTTCATGCGCCCGTCATCACCGACTGTTAAGCTGAATTTCCAAAGATAAATTTTCAGGATACTTGTTGCACTTCCCACCGAAGTGTTTGCCTTTTGCCGCATACCGGAACACAATTAGATTCCTGCAATAAACACAACACCAGGAATCGCGCAGCCAGCACCGCATCCAGCAAGGAAGTCGAGGCACCATGACGCACGCCATGCCGTTGTACAGGAATCACGTCCTGCTCTTGTCGCAGAGTTTCTTCATCAAGGACCACCGGGCCGAGCTGCTCCTCCACGCCCATAAGTACGACTTCGACATCCTGTTCTTCGACGACGTGTCGCGCTTCGTGGAGGCGGTGGCCGGGGACGGCGGCGACAATCTGTACGTGATCGACCTCGACGCCCTGCACAACATGCAGGCCGACATGCCGGAGGGGCGCCGTACCCTGATGCTGGGGGAGTTGCTGCAGCGCCTGCCCGCCGACCGCCGCTACGTCTACCTGCAGAGCGCACGCCAGGGCAGCCGTTTCCTGCTGCAGCAGCGCCTGGTCGACAGCAACTGTCTGGCCTATGCCGAGAAGCCGATTCCCAACGACGTGTTCGTCGACAAGCTGTTCAACCTGTTCGTGCAGAAGAAGCGCGGCGACCTGGTGCGCATGGTGGTGCTGGGCGAGGTGCCGGGGCTGGACGAGGCGCAGCTAGCGCAACGCAGCGTCGAGGTGATCCGCCATCCGGAAGCGCAGACCCTGCACCTGCGCGTCAAGGAGCTGCAGCCCGACCTGGTGCTGGTGACCGATGGCGAATACCTGCGCACCGACGCCATCGTGCGGGTGCTGCAAAGGAACATCGAGGCCGACCCGGTGCGCGAGATCGCCCTGCTTCAATGCCGTCCGGATCCGGCACTGGCCCGGCGCGCGCTGGCCGACGGCTTCGACGCCGTGCTGGCGACCGGCGAGCCGGGGCTGCTGGAAGCCCAGCTGGTGAACCGCAGCGACAAGATCCGCATCAACAAGGACCTGATCGGGAAGGACCGCGCCACCGGCCTGCTCAACAAGGTCGGCTTGCAGAAGAAGGCGCAGGCCCTGGTCCGGCGTGCCGCCCAGGAGGGGCGTGAGCTGGCCTTCGGCGTCATCGACATCGACAAGTTCAAGACCATCAACGATACCTGGGGGCACCATTTCGGCGACATCGTGATCAAGCGCCTGTCCCTGACCCTGGCGCCCCAGCTGGGCGAATCGGACCTGCTCAGCCGCTTCGGCGGCGAAGAATTCGTCGTGGTGTTCTGGGACTGCAACCGGGAAGACGGCAGGCGCCGGCTCGACGCCATGCGCCAGGCCTTCTGTGCGATTCCCTTCGAGGTGGGGCCCGGCGAGCTGCGCCATTTTTCCTTCAGCGGCGGGGTGGCGGCCTATCCCGAGTGCCGCAGCGAGAACGAACTGTTCCTGCGCGCCGACGCCATGCTGTACGTGGCCAAGCAGGGCGGGCGCAACCGGATCTGCGCGGAGGAAGCCGGCCTGCAGTGCGCGTGAAGCGCAGCCGGCGAAAAAAAAGCGCCAGCCGCACGGGCTGGCGCCTGGCCGTGAAGCGTGCGCTTTATTCGGACTTGGCCTGCTGGGCCTGGAGCTGCTCGCGCAGCTGTTGTGCGTTCGAGTGCGTATAGTCCTTGTTGAATTCGGCCTTGACCAGCTTCTGGATCTGCGGATCGAGGTTCTGGCGCAGGGTGCCCAGGAACTCGGGCGAGGCCGCGATGACCAGCTGCTGGTAGCGCCCCTCCTGCTGGGCTTTCAGCAGGAATTCCGACACGTCCTTGGCAAACAGTTCGTTCGCATGCTGGTCCGGCGTCACGGCCGGCTGATACATGCTGGTCGGCGCTCCCGCCTTGGCGTTGTGCTGGAAGCCGGCCGGCTGGTGCCCACCGATGCTGTGGCGGCTGTCCCCGGCGGATCTCGGGCTGAGCCGGTCGGTCTCGGTATCCATCGTGCGCAACTGCGCCGCGGAGTTGACCATGTCTTCGATTTCCTGCAACGGTTCGGACGGAGCGGACTCGGCGAAGAACCTCGCGCGGCCATTATTGGCCGAAAGAATCCAGGTTGTTGGCATGCTACCCCCTGTCAGTAGTGAATCGTTAGTATCGTCCTCAGGCAGCCAATAATGGCGCCTGGAAACAAGGTATGGCGCGGCAATCGGCATGCACTCCCGTGCATGTCGATCAGGCTATGAACCCAGTATATCGCCGCTTCCGGAACCCCGGCGCACCGACGCGGCCCTGCCGTGCGCACGCATGAGCAAGGGAAAAAGCCAGGCTGGATTTCCGCCGGCGCTGGACTAAGCTGAAGCCACCGGCCAGCGCTTGCCGAATCTTCCCGTCTCCCTCCCTGTCCAACCATGCACCCGCTGCCGGGCATTTCTCAGGAGACCACCATGACCCAACCCAGCACTTCCACCCCCTCGCCGCGCCAGCCGCCCGAGGCCACCGTCCCCGACTATGCCGCCATCAAGCAGCGCCAGCAGGCCACGTGGGCGAGCGGCGACTTCGCCATCATCGGCGTGACCCTGCAGATCGTCGGCGAGTCGCTGGCCGAAGCCGCCGACGTGCGTGCCGGCGAGCGCGTGATCGACATCGCGGCCGGCAACGGCAATGCCACGCTCGCCGCCGCCCGCCGCTTTGCGCGCGTGACCTCCACCGACTACGTGCCGGCCCTGCTCGACAAGGGCCGCGCCCGCGCCGCCGCCGAAGGCTTGAGCATCGAGTTCCGCGAAGCGGATGCCGAGGCGCTGCCCTTCTACGACGGCAGCTTCGACGTGGCGCTCTCGACCTTCGGGGTGATGTTCGCTCCCGACCATGCACGCTGCGCCGGCGAAATGATGCGGGTGGTGCGCGGCGGCGGGCGCATCGGCATCGCCAACTGGACGCCGGAAGGCTTCATCGGCCAGCTGTTCAAGACGGTCGGCCGCTTCGTGCCGCCGCCAAGCGGCCTGGTGTCGCCCGCGATGTGGGGCAGGGAAGACTACCTGCGCCAGCTGTTCGGCATGGGTGCCGCCAGCATCCGCGCCCAGCCCAGGATCTTCAACTTCCGCTACGCCTCGCCCGAGCACATGCTCCAGGTGTTCCGCGACTTCTACGGACCGGTGCACAAGGCCTTCGCCGCGCTCGACCCGGGCGCCGGGCAGGCCATGGAGCGGGAGATGCTGGCCCTGTTCGAGCGCGCCAACATCGCGGGCGACAACTCGCTGGTGATCCCGGCCGAGTACCTCGAAGCGGTCATCATCAAGCGCACTCCGGACGTGCTTCATTGAGTGGCAGGCCGGCACGGCGTTACAATCGGCGGCATCCAGTCGAGAAAGGGTGCCATGCGTTCCGCCGCCGTCTTGTTCTCCCTCCTGCTCGCCGCCGTCCCGGCCAGCGCCCAGACCGAAGTCAGGATCGGCACCGCCTCGCCGCTGTCGGGCCCCGGCGCCCACCAGGGCAAGGACATCGAGAACGGCGCCCGCATGGCGATCGACGAGCTGAACGCGAAAGGCATCGCGATCGGCGGCAGGAAGATCAAGTGGGTGCTGCAGGCGGAGGACGATGCCAGCGACCCCAAGACCGGCACCGCGGTGGCCCAGAAGCTGGTCGACGCGCGCGTGGCGGCGGTCGTCGGGCACCTGAATTCGGGGCCGACGGTGCCGGCCTCGAAGATCTATGCCGGCGCCGGCATCCCGCAGATCTCGCCGGCCGCCACCACGCCGGTGTACACGAACCAGGGCTACAAGACCGCCTTTCGGGTGGTGGCCAACGACAATCTGATCGGGCGCACGCTGGCGCGCCATGCGCTCGGCACGCTCAAGGCGAAAAGAATCGCCGTGATCGACGACCGCACCGCCTTCGGCCAGGGCCTGGCGGACCAGTTCGCGCGCGCAGTGCGCAGCAGCGGCGGCGCCGCCATCGTCAGCCGCCAGTTCACCCACGACAAGGCAACCGACTTCAGCGCCATCCTGACCCAGATCCGCGCCCAGCGCCCGGACGTGGTCTTTTACGGCGGCATGGACGCGGTGGCCGGTCCCATGCTCAAGCAGATGAAGACGCTCGGCCTGCAGGCAAGATTCGTGTCCGGCGACGGCGTCTGCTCGGAAAAGCTGCCGCTGCTGGCCGGCGACGCGCTGGGCGACGACAAGGTGTTCTGCGCGGTCGCGGGCGGCGTCACCGGAGCCCAGGAAGCCCGCTTCAATGCCTTTACCGAGCGCTACCGGCAGCGCTTCGGCAGCCCGGTCGAAACCTATGCGCCCTATGCCTACGATGCGGTGATGGTGTTCGCGGCCGCGATGCAGAAGGCCCAGTCGACCGAACCCGCACGCTTCCTGCCGGCGCTGGCAGCCATCCGGCACGAAGGCGTCACCGGCAGCATCGCCTTCGATGCGAAAGGCGACTTGCGCGATGCCGCGATGACCCTGTACACCTATCGCCAGGGCAAGAAGGTCAAGCTGCAGGTGGTGCGCGGGAAGTAAGCCGGCGGGCCGGGAGGCCTGTATTGACGGGCTTTTTGAAACAACATGCATACAAAAATGGCCTTGGCATTGCTCCTCCAGTTCGATTAGGATCGTTCGGTTCCCAACACCAACAATTCTGGAGAGAGAGATGAAACCAAGCCTGTGCAGCACCTTGATTGCGGGCCTGTTTGCAGTGGCGTCCTACGCCGGCGCGCATGAGGCGGCGGCCACGTCCAACACCGTGGCGCCATCGGCCGCGGCGGCCGCCGCCGTATCCGGCATCGACGTCGCCGCGATGGACACCGGCGTGCGCGCACAGGACGATTTCTTCCGCTACACCCAGGGCAAATGGCTGAAGGACGTCGCCATCCCGTCGGACCGTTCCAGCTGGAGCGCCTTCAGCATCGCCCAGGAGCGCGTCGAGCAGCAGGTCAGCGCCATCATCGGCGCAGCAGCAAGCCAGAAGAACGCCAAGGCCGGCTCGGAAGCCCAGAAGATGGGCGACTTCTACACCAGCTACGTGGACGAGGCGCGCCGCAACGAACTCGGCCTGGCGCCGCTCAAGGCGGAACTGGCCCGTATCAAGGCGCTGAAGGACAAGCGCGGCATGGCCGAGCTGATGGCGCGCTTCGAGCGCATCGGCGCCAGCGCGCCCTTCGGCATGGGCGTCGGCCAGGACAACCGGGATTCGACCCGCTACATCGTCGGCATCTCGCAATCCGGCCTGGGCATGCCCAGCCGCGACTACTACCTGCAGGACGAGGCGCGCCTGAAGGACACCCGCGGCAAGTACCAGCAACACGTCGCCAGGATGCTGGCGCTGGCCGGCCACCAGGATGCCGAGGCCAAGGCGGCCCGCATCGTCGCGCTGGAAACCGAGATCGCACGCGCGCAGTGGAGCGCGGTCGAGAACCGCGATCCGGTCAAACGCTACAACAAGATGAGCATGGCCGAGCTGCGCAAGCTGGCGCCCGGCATCGACTGGGACGTCTACTTCAAGGGCGTGGGCGTGGCCGGCAAGGCCGACAACGTGATCGTCAGCCAGCCGAGCTACCTGGCTGCGCTGGACAAGCTGATCGCCGCCACCCCGATGGACACCTGGCAGCCTTACTTCGAATTCCGCCTGTTGAGCGCCTACGCGCCCTATCTGTCGAAGCCCTTCGTGGACGAGAGCTTTGCCTTCCGCGGCACGGTGCTGGGCGGCGCTACCGTCAACCGTCCGGTCGAGAAGCTGGCCATTGCCGAGATCAACCGCAACCTGAGCGAAGTGGTGGGCAAGGCCTACGTGGCCCAGCATTTCCCGGCCGAGCGCAAGCAGCAGGTGCTGGACATGGCGAAGAACTTCATCACCGCCTTCGGCGAAGGCATCGAGCAGCTCGAGTGGATGTCGCCGGAAACCAAGAAGCAGGCGCAGATCAAGCTCTCCAAGATCAACGTCAAGATCGGTTATCCGGACAAATGGCGCGATTACAGCAAGCTGAACATCGTGCGCGGCGACCTGGTCGGCAACGTGATGCGCTCGCGCGAGTTCGGCCATGCGTACATGACCAATCGCCTCGGCAAACCGGTGGACCGCAGCGCCTGGAGCATGTCGCCGCAGACCGTCAACGCCTATTACAGCCCGACCCTGAACGAGGTCGTGTTCCCGGCGGCGCGCCTGCAGTATCCGCTGTACGACGCCAACGCCGAGCCGGCGGTCAACTACGGCTCGGTCGGCATCTCGATCGGCCACGAGATCAGCCACGCTTTTGATGACAAGGGTTCGCAGTACGATGGCGACGGCAACCTGCGCAACTGGTGGACCGAAGAAGACGCGAAGCAGTTCGCGGCGCGCGGCAAGGTGCTGGTGGAGCAATACGCCAAGTACAGCCCGCTGCCGGGCTACCACCTGAACGGCGAGCTGACCCTGGGCGAAAACATCGCCGACAACGCCGGCCTGATCATGGCCAGCCGCGCCTACCAGATCTACCTGAAGGGCAAGACCGGTCCGGTGATCGACGGCTTCACCGCCGAGCAGCGCCTGTTCATGGGCCTGTCGCAGGCACGCAAGGGCAAGGCGCGCGACGCGGCGCTGATCTCGCAGGTCAAGTCCGACCCGCACTCGCCGTCGGAATTCCGCGTCAACGGCAGCCTGCGCAACCACCCGGGCTTCTACGAAGCCTTCGACGTCAAGCCGGGCGACAAGATGTACCTGGACCCGAAGGATCGCGTGATCTTCTGGTAATGCTGTAAAAGGCGCGGGAAGGCCGCTTCCTGCGCCCGTGCGTCAGTGCGGCGCCGGATGGGTTCCGGCCGCCGTTCCCGCCGCCAGCGGCGCGCATTCGAGGCACTCGGCGCCCAGGTGGGAGCCGAGGTATTCGCGGAAGGCCGACACCCGGCCGTCCACGAGGGTGAACACGTGCACCCAGTCGCTCTCGATGTGCACGTTCGTTTCCTTCGCCGTCCATGCGCTGTGCCCGAGGACGACCACCTTGTCGCCCTGCGCGATGTATTCTCTGGGAGCGAATTCCCGTACCGCGAGCTTCTTGTCGAACTGATCGAAATAGTCGGCGACCTGCTCGCATCCCTTGCGTTTGCCGGTGAAGGCCAGGCCCGGCACGTCCGTCAGTTCCCAGTCGATGTCGGGTGTCATGCAAGCGAAGAACTTGTCGAGATCCTTGCGTCCATACGCGGCATAGCACTCCTGGACTGCCTTGACATTCTGCTGCTCCAGCATGATTGCCTCCGGTCGGTAAAGGGTGGAATCAAAGGGGGAATTTCAGTATGTACCAGCAAACCGGATGTGCAAGGAGCTTGTCGGGGCGCGGCCGCGCCCGTATGCCTCAGGAACGGGGGGCCTCGATCAGCTCGATCCGGTTGCCGAACGGGTCCTCGATGCCGGCGCGGCGCCGGCCGTCAACCTGCACTTCTTCGCGCACCGCCACGCCGCGTGCGCGCAGCAGCGCGCAGTAATCCTCGAAGTCTTCGATGACGAAGGCCGGATGCGCTTTTTTGGCGGGCACGAAGCCGGCCTGGCCGCCGATGTGCAGTTGGCCGGCGCCGGTCTGGAACCACAGGCCGCCGGACGCGTTCAGCGGCGCCGGCTTGGGAATCTCGGCCAGGCCCAGCACGCCGCCGTAGAAGGCGCGGGCGGCCTCGTCGGCGCCCGGGGGCGTGGCGACCTGGACGTGGTCGATTCCGGCGATATGGGGCATGGGGTTCTCCGCAGTGCTTGGGCGATGCAGCATTATCGCATCGGCCGGAGCCCGGTGTTGCGCCGGCGCGTAATGACGGGCGGCGCGCCAGCGCTTTTTTCCGGCCAAGCCGCCGGACTGCTGTGCTACTCTCACAGTTTGTCCAACAGGCAACAGGCTACCAATGACCTATCTGCTTCCCGCTCTCGCCGCCGCCTGCGTGCTCGCCGGCTGCGCCCCCACGCCGCCGTCCCTTGACGCCCGCGACGGCTTCATGACCACGCTGCAGGGCATGTGCGGCCAGCGCTTCGAAGGCGCGCTGTCGTATGCGATCGATCCCAACAGCGAATTCGCCAACAAGCCCATCTCGACCGAGGTCGTCTGCAAGGCGGACGCCGTGCGGATGCCGGTGCAAGTCGGCGCGGACCGCTCGCGCACCTGGATCTTCACCCGCAACGCGGCGGGGCTGGAACTGCGCCACGATCATCGCCACCCGGACGGCACGCCCGATGCGGTGACCATGTACGGCGGCATGGCGAAGGAGGGCGGCACGGCGCGCTCCCAGTCCTTCCTGGCCGACGCGTACACAGCCAAGCTCGTTCCCGGCGCCGAGACCAATGTCTGGACCGTCAGCCTGAGCCAGGATGGCAGCGTGCTGACCTATCGCCTGGACCGGCATGACAAGCCGCGCGCGGAGTTCGTCCTCAAGCGCGTCGCCGGCTGATTTTTTTTTCGACCACCACCTTCGTCACCTGAACACTAGGGTAAGCAATGGCTGAACAATCGCTGAAGCAACCGCAAGCACCTGCCGCGAACACCGGCGCACTGAACCGCATCCTGAACCTGATCGAAAAGGTGGGCAACAAGCTGCCCGATCCGGCGATCCTGTTCGCCCTCCTGCTGGCCGTGGTCTGGCTCACCTCCTGGGCCATGTCGGGCATGGTGTTCACCGAGATCGATCCGCGCTCCGGCCAGGCGATCCAGGTCAAGAACCTGCTGGCGCCGACCGCCCTGACCGACTTCACGTCGCGCATGGTCAACACCTTCGTCACCTTCCCGCCGCTGGGCGTGGTGCTGGTGGCGATGCTGGGCCTGGGCGTGGCGGAATACACCGGCTTCATCAACGCCGGCCTGCGCAAGATCCTGTCCGTCACGCCGCTGCGCCTGCTCACGCCGGTGCTGGTCGCCGTCGGCGTGCTGAGCCATGTCGCCGTGGATGCCGGCTACGTGCTGGTGATCCCGCTGGGGGCCGTCATCTTCTATGCCGCGGGGCGCCATCCGCTGGCCGGCATCTCGGCCGCCTTCTTCGGCGTGTCGGGCGGCTTCTCGGCCACCTTCTTCCTGCCTTCCAGCCTCGATCCGCTGCTGGCCGGCCTGACCCAGGTGGCCGCGCGGCTCTCGTCCGATCCGGCCGCCGCCTCGATTGTCATCAACCCCCTGAACAACTATTACTTCACGACGGCGTCGCTGTTCCTGGTCGTTGTCGTCGGTTGGTTCCTGACCGATAAAGTCATCGAGCCGCGCCTGAAGAAAACCGCCGTCGTCGACGCCGACCCGGCCGATCTGCCCAAGGTGGATGAGCTGCAGCCCCAGGAGCGCAAGGGCCTGCGCTGGGCCGGCATCGCGATGGTCGCCAGCCTGGCGCTGCTGGTGTGGTCGATCGTGCCGGAAGGCTCGGCCTGGCGCGCGCCCGACACGCGCGAGATCACGCAAGCCTCGGCGCCCCTGATGCAGTCGATCGTCCCGCTGATCTTCATCTTCTTCCTGATCCCGGGCGTGGTGTACGGCTACGTCGCCGGCACCGCCAAGAACCACCGCGACATCGTCAAGGGGATGAGCCATGCGATGAGCGGCATGGGCTACTACGTGGTCATGGCCTTCTTCTGCGCCCAGTTCATCTTCGCCTTCGGACAGTCGAACCTGGGCGCGCTGCTGGCGATCAAGGGTGCGCTGTGGCTCAAGGAGATGGCCTTCCCGATGGGCGTCACCCTGGCCGGCATCGTCTTCCTGACGGCGACCGTGAACCTGTTCGTCGGCTCGGCTTCCGCCAAGTGGGCGCTGATCGGCTCGGTCATGGTGCCGATGCTGATGGAACTCGGCGTCTCGCCGGACTTCACCCAGGCCGCCTACCGCGTCGGCGACTCCTCGACCAACATCATCACGCCGCTGCTGCCTTACTTCCCATTGATCATCGTGTTCTGCCGAAAATACGTGCAGTCGACCGGTATCGGCACGCTGATCGCGCTGATGCTGCCGTACTCGGTGGCGATGCTGGTATGCTGGACCGCCTTCCTGCTCGGCTTCTGGGCGCTGGACATTCCACTGGGCGTCGGCTCGACCTACACCTACCCGGCGGCAAACTGAAGGCGACACCGTTAATCGTTACAACATGGAGACTGGTTTGAAATACGCTACCCTAGTTCTGATGGGCCTCGCGGTCACCGCCGCGCAGGCCGCCGAGGGTCCGCGCTTCGATCCGAAGCGCCTGGCCCAGGACGTCAAGACCCTGTCCTCGGACGAATTCGAAGGCCGCGGCCCGAACACCGCGGGCGAAACCAAGACTGTCGATTACCTCGTCCAGCAGTTCAAGGCCGCCGGCCTGCAGCCGGGCGGCGACCTGAAGGACGGCAAGCGCGCCTGGACCCAGGACGTGCCGCTGGGCCGTTTCGAGATCAAGGGCCCGGTCAAGCTGACCCTCACCCAGGGCGGCGCCAGCCGCGAGCTGAAGCAGGGGCCGGACATGGCCGTGCGCGCCTCGATGAGCGGCCTGAAACAGGTGTCGTTCAAGAACGCGCCGCTGGTCTTCGTCGGCTATGGCGTCACCGCGCCGGAGCGCAAGTGGGACGACTTCAAGGGCATGGACCTGAAGGGCAAGCTGGCCGTGGTCCTGATCAACGACCCGGATTTCGAAACCGGGGTAGGCGAGTTCGGCGGCAAGGCCATGACCTATTACGGCCGCTGGACCTACAAGTACGAGGAAATGGCGCGCCGCGGTGCGCTCGGCACCATCATCGTGCACGAGACCGCGCCGGCCTCCTACGGCTGGGCGACGGTGCAGAACTCGAATACCAACGTCATGTACGACGTGGTGCGCAAGGAGCCGCGCAAGTCGCACGCGCCGATGGAAGCCTGGATCCAGCGCGACCTGGCGACCGCGATGTTCAAGGCGGCCGGCCTCGATTTCGAGGCAGCCAAGAAGCAGGCCCAGACCCGCGACTTCAAGCCGGTCGAGCTCAAGGGCGTCAGCCTGTCGGCCGACTACACCACCGATTCCCAGGTGGTCACTTCGAAGAACGTGGTCGCGATCCGCGAGGGCAGGGAGCATCCGAAGCAGGTCGTGATCTACAGCGGCCACTGGGACCACCTGGGCGTGGGCCAGCCGGACGCCAAGGGCGACAAGATCTATAACGGCGCCGTCGACAATGCCACCGGCATCGCCGCCATGCTGGAACTGGCGCGCGCCTATGCCAAGCAGCCGGCGCCGCAGCGCAGCGTGGTGTTCCTGGCGGTGACGGCGGAAGAGAAGGGCCTGCTCGGCTCGGAGTACTACGCCTCCAATCCGCTGTATCCGCTGGCCTCGACCGTGGCCGTGATCAACCTGGACGCCCTGAGCCCGCACGGCCCGGCACGCGACTTCACGATCTCGGGCAGCGCCAAGCTGGAACTGCTGGACCAGCTGACGGCCAAGGCCAAGCGCTGGAACATGACGTACTCGCCGGATCCGAAACCGGAAGCGGGCTACTTCTTCCGTTCCGACCACTTCCCGTTCGCCAAGCGCGGGGTGCCGGCGATTTCCTTCGGCTCGGGCAAGAACTGGGTCGAGGGCGGCACCCAGGCGGGCCTGGCGGAAGAAGCGTCCTACACCGAGAAGCATTACCACCAGCCTTCGGATGCCTTCGACCCGACCTGGACCTTCACCGGCATGGCGCGCGACCTCGAGTTGCTGTATGCGCTGGGTTCGGACCTGGCCAATTCGAGCGCCTGGCCGAACTGGGCGCCGGAATCGGAGTTCCGCGCGGCGCGCGACAAGTCGGCGGCCGAGCGCAAGTAAGCGGCCCTGCAAACGATGAACGCCACCGCATGCGGTGGCGTTTTATTTTCTGGCGCGCCGGCGCCGCAGTCGTGCCAGGTCGTCGAGTGCCGGAACGATCGCCAGCACGCACAGGACGACGGCGAGCGGCACCGTCGACCGGTAGCCGATGTGGGTGAATCCGAGTGCGCCAGTCACGCCGCCCAGGAAAAAGGACAGCAGCAGCATGGCATGGACCCTGAGCCGGTCGCGGTTCACCATCACCCTGTCCGCGCCGGGCGCCCCCCTGCGATACGCCAGCTTCCCCAGTTCGATGCCGATGTCGGTGATGATGCCGGTCATGTGGGTCGTCCTGATCTCGGCCCTGGACAGCTTGGTGATCAAGGCATTCTGCAGGCCCATGATGAAACACAGCAGCATGACGGTCAGCGGCACGAACAGCCCGCCGATCGTGGCAAGGCGTCCGCCAAGCAGACCGAAGCCGAGCAGGAGCACGGCCTCGAGCAGCAAGGGCAGGGCGTATTCGCTGTGCATGCGGCGCTGGCGGGCATGGCTGACCAAGAGGGCGGTACAGGCGGCGCCCAACAGGAAGGACAGGATCGCGCCGAACCCGGCCAGAACCGGCGCATGGTTTTGCAGCGCCAGGTGATCGGCCATGCTCGATACGATGCCGGTCATGTGCGAGGTGTATTGCTGCACGGCGAGAAAACCGCCCGCGTTGATGGCGCCCGCGATGAATGCCAGCGTCACACCGAGATGCTTGTTGGCATCTACGCTGCGCTTGTGCCCGGTGAGGCGTCTGGCAAAATGGATCGGCACGGCTTGCCTACCCCTTGGCTGTTCGACAGGATGGATGAACCTATCTTAAGCCAACTTGCCTAGTTGCACAAAAGTAGGGCTCAGCTCTTGCGCACGAACTCCGATTTCAGGCTCATCGCGCCGAAACCCTCGATCTTGCAGTCGATGTCGTGGTCGCCCTCGACCAGGCGGATATTCTTGACCTTGGTGCCCTGCTTGACCACGCCGCCCCCGCCTTTCAGCTTGAGGTCCTTGATGACGGTGACGGTATCGCCGTCCTGCAGGATGTTGCCGGAAGAGTCGCGCCAGACCCGGGCGGCTTCAGGCGCCTCTCCCTGTACCGGCCACTCATGGGCGCATTCCGGGCAGACGTATTGGCCGCTGCCGTCCTCATAGGTCAGGGTGGACTGGCATTGCGGGCAGGGAGGCAGGGTATGCATGAGGAGACCTTTGAAAGCAAAAACGCCACCCGAGGGTGGCGTTCTTTAATTCTTGGTGGCCCGGGGCGGAATCGAACCACCGACACAAGGATTTTCAATCCTCTGCTCTACCAACTGAGCTACCAGGCCAAGAGAGGCATGATTATAGCCAGCGATTTTCATCCGCGCAAGCCCCTATGCGCAGGATGCACTCCGCAAGCGCCCGCGCCACGCATCAAGATGCCCGAGCGCGCTGTTGACATCTCGCTATAATGTGTTTCATGACTACCACCTCCGCCCAGTACCGCAGCGACGTCTGCATCGTCGGCAACGGCGCCATCGCCAAGACTGCCGCCCTCGGTTTTGCCCAGTCGGGATACAGCGTCACCCTGCTGGTGCCGCCGGCGCGCCCGGCGCCAGAGACGCCCAGCTCCTCCGCGGCGGAAAAGCCCTGGGACGTGCGCGTCTATGCCCTCAACCATACCGCCCACGACCTGCTGGCATCGCTCAAGGTCTGGGGCGCCCTCGACCTGGCCCGGGTGCAGGCGGTGGATGCGATGGATATCAAGGGTGACGGCCAGCAGGGCGGCAACCTCGGGTTCGACGCCTTCGGCGCCCACGTCGGCACGCTGGCCTGGATCGTCGAGGACAGCAACCTGAACGGCGCGCTGGACGCGGCCCTGAAATTCGCCGCCAACGTCCAGACGGTGTCCGGCTGCGCCTGCGAGCTGACGTGCGGAGAGTCGGGCGCCGCCGTGCTGCTGGAAGACGGCACGAAAATCGCCTGCGAACTGGTGGTGGGCGCCGACGGCCGCGAATCCTGGGTGCGCGGCCAGTGCGACATCGGCGTCGACTACCGCATGTACCACCAGCGCGCCATCGTCACCAATTTTGCCTGCGACAAGCCGCACCACGGCGTGGCCTACCAGTGGTTCACCTGCGCCGACGGCATCATCGCGCTGCTGCCGCTGCCGGGCAACCGGGTATCGCTGGTGTGGTCGGCGCCGGAAACCCTGGCCGATACCCTGATGGACGAATCGCTCGGCGAAATGGCGATCCGCCTGGCCGAATACGCCGACGACAAGCTCGGCACCCTGCGCCCCCTGCTGCCGGAAGCCGTCAAGGCGGTGCCGCTGGCGCTGGTGCGCCCGCACTCGCCGGTCGCGCCGCGCGTGGCGCTGGTGGGCGACGCCGCCCATGCGGTGCACCCGCTGGCCGGCCATGGCATGAACCTGGGCTTCGGCGACATCGTCGACCTGCTGCAGGTGCTGCGCGAGCGCGAAGACCGGCGCGGCATCGCCGACGAACGGGTGCTGGCGCGCTACGCCCGCAAGCGCAAGGAAGACGTGCTGCTCATGCAATGGGCCACCGACGGGCTCGAACGTTTGTTCGGCGCCAACCTGGAACCGGTGCGCGTCGTGCGTAATTTCGGATTAAACTTGCTCGATAAATTGCCGTCGGTTAAGCGTCGCCTGATGGCGCATGCGATGGGCAAGTAATTTCTTAAGGATCTGACATGTTGAAAACGAAGGTCGCCGTTCTGCTGGCGACGGGCCTGCTTGCATCCTGCGTGGAAGCACAGAACACCACCGAAGCCACGATCAAGAAGGCGCTCGAGCCGCGCCTGGGCGGCGCCAAGATCGAATCGATCCGCGAGACGCCCTACAGCGGCCTGTACGAAGTGCGCGTCGCCGGCGACATCCTGTACACGGACAAGAAGGGCGACTACCTGTTCATCGGCCACGTTTACGACACCAAGACCTCGACCAATCTGACCCGCGCCCGCATCGAGGAGGTCAACAAGATCAAGTTCAGCGACCTGCCGCTCGAGCTGGCGCTCAAGCAGGTCAAGGGCAACGGCAAGCGTGTCATCGCCGTGTTCGAGGACCCGAACTGCGGCTACTGCAAGCGCCTGCGCCAGACCACGCTCAAGGAAATCGACAACGTCACGATCTACACCTTCATGTACAACATCCTGTCCGAGGATTCGTTCGTGAAGTCGAAGAACATCTGGTGCGCGGCCGACCGCGTCAAGGCCTGGGACGACTGGATGATCAACAACAAGGTGCCCCCAACCGCGCCCGCCGGCTGCGAGTCGCCCAACGACCAGGTCGTGGCCCTCGGCCAGAAGCTGCGCATCCAGGGCACGCCGGCCATCTTCTTCACCGACGGTTCGCGCATTCCGGGGGCGATCGACCTGAAGGGGCTGGAAGCCAAGCTGCAGTCGCTGAAATAAAAACCGTAGGGTGGACGGCTCTGCCGTCCGCGCGGTGATAGTTATCGGCTCCGTTCTCGCGCCGAATGATCTTGCTGCAATGTATCACCGCGTCGGCGGGAGACCCGCCCACCCTACAAAAAATAACAACGTAGTCCAGACAGGGAGCAGTACATGGTCACCTTGAACATCAACGGGCGCGACCTCCAGGTCGACGCCGACCCCGGCACGCCCATCCTCTGGGCGCTGCGCGACAACCTCGACATGACCGGCACCAAGTTCGGCTGCGGCGCGGCGCTGTGCGGCGCCTGCACCGTGCACCTGGACGGCAACCCGATCCGCTCCTGCGTCACGCCGATATCGAGCGCGCAAGGCATGAAGATCACCACCATCGAGGCGATGGAAAACGACAAGGTCGGCAAGGCCGTGCAGGACGCCTGGGTCAGGCACGACGTGCCGCAGTGCGGCTACTGCCAGAGCGGCCAGGTGATGAGCGCCGTCGCCCTGCTGCGCACCAACAAGCGCCCGAACGACGCCGACATCGACAATGCGATGAGCGGCAACATCTGCCGCTGCGGCACCTACCAACGGATCCGCGCGGCCATCAAGGATGCCGCCACGACCCTGGCCTGAGGAGCGCGCGATGAAACTCGACTGGATCGATCGCGCGGCCCTCGCGCGCTCCGCCGGCGCCGGCCTGTCGCGCCGCGGCTTCCTGAAGACTGCCGGCGCCGCTACCGGCGGCCTGGTGCTGGGCTTTACGCTGCCGGGCGCGCACCGCTTCGCACAGGCTGCCGATGCAAAGGTGTATGCGCCGAACGCCTTCCTGCGCGTGGCGCCGGACAACACCATTACCGTCATCGTCAACCGCCTCGAGTTCGGCCAGGGCGTGCACACCTCGCTGCCGATGCTGATCGCCGAGGAGCTCGATGCCGACTGGTCGCAGATGCGCGGCGAGCTGGCCCCGGCCGGCGAGGTATACAAGGATCCGGCCTTCGGCATGCAGATCACCGGCGGTTCGGGCAGCATTGCGCGCGGCTTCACGCAGTACCGCGAAATCGGCGCGCGCGCCCGTGCGATGCTGGTCGCCGCCGCGGCCGAGCAGTGGAAGGTCGCGCCCGGGCAGTGCCGTACCGCGAAGGGCATGGTGCTCGGCCCGAACGGCCGGAAGGCAAGCTACGGTTCGCTGGCCGAGGCCGCGATGAAGCAGCCGGTGCCCGCCACCGTCGTCCTGAAGGAAGCGAAGCAGTTCCGCTACATCGGCAAGCCGATGCGCCGCATCGATGCGCGCGCCAAGTCGAGCGGACGCCAGCAGTTCGGCATCGACTTCACGCCGGAGAACGCACTCACCGTGCTGGTGGCGCGTCCGCCGGTGTTCGGCGCGAAAGTGACGAAGTTCGACGCCGCCGCGGCGCGCGCCGTCAAGGGCGTGGTCGAGGTGCTGGAAGTGGACCTGGACCGCGGCGCCCGTGGCGTCGCCGTGTTTGCGAACGGCTACTGGCCGGCCAAGCAGGGTCGCGAGGCGCTGCAGACAGAGTGGGAGTCGAGCGCAGTCGAGAAGGTCGACAGCGCGCAGCAGCTGGAAGCATTCCGCACCCAGGCCAAGGCCGCCGGCGGCGCGGTCGCGCGCAAGGCCGACGTGTCGCAACTGGCGGTCGCTGCGCACAAGATCTCGGCGCTCTACGAATTCCCCTACCTGGCGCATGCGCCGATGGAGCCGCTCAACTGCGTGGTCGACCTGAAGACTGACTCCTGCACGATCTGGGCCGGCACCCAGTCGCAGACGGTCGACCAGCAGGTGGCGGCGGCGATCCTCGGCCTCAAGCCGGAGCAGGTGACGATCAACACCATGATGGCCGGCGGCGGCTTCGGCCGCCGTGCGGTGCTGTCGTCGGACTGGGTGGGCGACGCGGTCCGCATCGCCAAGGCCTGGCGCGCCGCGGGTAAAAGCGGCCCGGTCAAGCTGGTGTGGAGCCGCGAGGACGACATTCGCGGCGGCTACTACCGCCCGTCCTACGTGCACCGCGCCGAGCTCGGCATCGACGGCAAGGGCCGGATCGTCGCCTGGGA
Organism: Massilia sp.; assembly: GCF_046293535.1. Classification (NCBI taxonomy): domain Bacteria; kingdom Pseudomonadati; phylum Pseudomonadota; class Betaproteobacteria; order Burkholderiales; family Oxalobacteraceae; genus Massilia; species Massilia sp. The sequence goes on from NZ_JBKBOV010000010.1 coordinate 128,100, forward strand.
CCACAAGATCGTCGGCCAGTCGATCATGGCCGGCACCATCTTCGAAGGGGGCATGGTCAAGGACGGCGTGGATGGCAGTACGACCGAAGGCATGGGAGCGCCGTACGACGTGCCGATGAACCTGGCGGTCGAGGGCGTGAAGCAGAACGTGCCGGTGCTGTGGTGGCGCTCGGTCGGTTCCACCCACACCGCCTACGTGATGGAAACCCTGATCGACGAGGCCGCGCACGTCGCCAGGATGGATCCGGTCGCCTATCGCAAGGGCTTGATGGGCGAACAGCACGTACGCCATCGCGCGGCGCTCGACCTGGCGGTGGCGAAATCCGGCTACGGTACGAAGAAGCTGCCGAAAGGCCGCGCCTGGGGCGTGGCGGTGCACGAGTCCTTCGGCTCGGTGGTCGCCTACGTGGTCGAGGCCTCGGTGGTCGACGGCATGCCGAAGCTGCACCGCGCGGTCGCGGGTGTGCACTGCAACCAGCCGGTCAACCCGCTGTCGATCGAGGCGCAGATCCAGGGCGCGGCCCTGATGGGCCTGGGTATGACGCTGCCGGGCGCCGCGATCACGCTCAAGGACGGCGTGGTCGAGCAGCAGAACTTCGGCGACTACGTGGTGGCGCGCCACCACGAGATGCCGCAGGTCGAGGTGCACATCGTGCCCTCGAACGACCCGCCCACCGGCATCGGCGAACCGGGCCTGCCGCCGCTGGCGCCGGCCTTTGCCAACGCGGTGTTCCGGCTGACCGGCAAGCGCCTGCGCAAGCTGCCGTTCGACCTCGCATCGAGCTGATCCGATGGCGCTGACCGGCATCCTGCTCGCCGCCGGCCGGGGCCGCCGCTTCGCCCCCGGGGGCGGCCGCAACAAGCTGCTCCAGCGCCTGCCCGGCGGCGACCCGGTGGCCGTCGCCAGCGCGCGCCGCCTGCTGGCCTGCGTGCCGCGCGTGATCGCCGTGGTGCCGCCCGCGGATGGCGGGGTACAGGCGGCCTTGCGCGCGCTCGGCTGCGAAGTCACCATATGCCCCGATGCCGATAGCGGCATGGGCGCCTCCCTGGCCCATGCGATCCGCCATTCGCTGCCGGCCGAAGGCTGGCTGGTGGCGTTGGGCGACATGCCATTCGTGGCGCAATCCACCCTGGAAGCGCTGCGCGACGCGGTGGTAGCGGGCGCCGGCATCGCGGTGCCGGTGCACGGCGGCCGGCGCGGCAACCCGGTCGCCTTCGGGCCCGTTCACCGCGACGCGCTGCTGGCGATGGCGGGCGACCAGGGCGCGCGCCGCCTGCTGCAGGCGCATCCGGTCCAGGAAGTGCCGGTGGACGACCCCGGCATCCTGCGCGATATCGACACGCCCGCCGACCTGCCGGCGTGATGCATGCATGTCAATGTTTTCCTGTTGTGATCGAATCCGATTACACTAGGGAGCATATTTGGCCGCATCACCTATCGACATGAAAAAACCTTCCCAAAAAAAGAAGCCCGAGCAGCCCGCCATCCTCTACACCATCGTTCCCAAGGACCTGGCCGGCCACCTGTTCAACGTCACGGTCACGGTTGCAAGCCCCGACCCTGAAGGACAGGTCTTCGCGCTGCCGGCCTGGATCCCCGGAAGCTACATGATCCGCGAGTTCGCCCGCAACATCGTGCGCATCCGCGCCGAGAGCGGCGGCCAGGACCTCGCCTTGAGCAAACTGGACAAGCACTCCTGGCGCGCGGCGCCCGCCAGCGGCCCCTTGACCCTGCATTACGAGGTGTATGCCTGGGACCTGTCGGTGCGCGCCGCCCACCTCGACCAGACCCACGGCTTCTTCAACGGCACCAGCGTGTTCCTGCGCGTGGTCGGCCAGGAAGCCTTGCCCCACCAGGTCGACATCCAGCGTCCCGGGGACCCGCTTGCCAAGGGCTGGCGCGTCGCCACCGCGATGAAGGAACTGGGCGCCAAGCGCTACGGTTTCGGCACCTACGTCGCCGCCGACTACGACGAGTTGATCGATCATCCGGTCGAGATGGGCGAGTTCGAGCTGGCCACCTTCAAGGCGCACGGCATCCCGCACGACATCGTCGTTACCGGCCGCGTGCCCAACCTCGACATGGCGCGCCTGCAGGCGGACCTGAAAGCCATCTGCGAAACCCAGATCGCCTTCTTCGAGCCACACACCCAGCGCGCGCCGATGGAGCGCTACGTCTTCATGACGATGGCCGTCGGCGACGGTTACGGCGGCCTGGAACACCGCGCTTCCACCGCCCTGATCTGCGCCCGCGCCGACCTGCCGAGCACGGCCGCCCCGAAGAGCGCCGAGCCGGGCGAAGGCTACCTGCGCTTCCTGGGCCTGTGCAGCCACGAGTACTTCCACACCTGGAACGTCAAGCGCATCAAGCCGGCCGTGTTCGCGCCCTATGACCTGCAGGTGGAGAACTACACGCCGCTGCTGTGGCTGTTCGAAGGCTTCACCAGCTATTACGACGACCTGATGCTGGTGCGCGCCGGGATCATCGGCGAAGCGACCTACTTCAAGCTGCTGTCCAAGACCGTCGGCGGCGTCCTGCGCGGCAGCGGCCGCCTCAAGCAGAGCGTGGCCGATTCGAGCTTCGACGCCTGGAGCAAGTACTACCGCCAGGACGAGAACTCGCCGAACGCGATCATCAGCTACTACACCAAGGGTTCCCTGATCGGCCTGGCCTTCGACCTGACGATCCGCGCCAAGACCAATGGCGCCAAATCGCTGGACGACGTGATGCTGGCCCTGTGGGAGCGCTTCGGCCGCGACTTCTACAGCGGCGCGGGCCGCGGCGTGACCGATGCGGAGGTCGAGGCGATCTTCGACGAGGTGGCCGGCACCCGCCTGCGCACCCAGTTCGAGCGCTGGGTGCGCGGCACCGACGACCTGCCGCTGGCCAAGCTGTACGCGCCCTTCGGCGTCAAGCTGGTGGACGAGCGCAAGGGCGGCAAGCCTTCGCTGGACGCCGGCATCGGCCGCGACCCGCTGGGCGCCAAGCTGACCCAGGTGCACGAAGGCGGCGCCGCGCACCGCGCCGGCCTGTCGGCGCACGACGTCGTCATCGCCATCGACGGCCTGCGCGCCAGCGGCAACCCGCCCAACGTGGACACGCTGCTGCAGCGCTACCGCGTCGGCGACAAGGTGACCGTGCACGCCTTCCGCCGCGACGAGCTGATGGCCTTCGACGTGACGCTGCAGGGCGATAAAGTGCCGACCATCACCCTGTCGCAGGCCGTCGCCGGCAAGAAGTCGACCGCCTTGAAGCGCCCCAGCGCTATCTAAGCTTTTGTAGGGGTGATCTGGCCCAGTGGACCAGATCACGCTTTGCCGCCCACGCGGTCAACCCGAATCTGCCTTGAGGCTCATTTGAAAACCGCCCTGACCGCCGCCGTCCTCGCGCTCTGCACCGCATCCGCCTCCGCCCAGCTCCCCGCCCCCCTCAAAACCGACATCACCACCCGCGTCGACGCCATGTACCCCTGGCTCGACACGGTCTATAAAGACCTGCACGCCAACCCGGAAATCGCCTTCCAGGAAGTGCGCACCGCCGCCAAGCTCGCCGGTGAGATGCGCAAGCTCGGTTTCGAGGTCACCGAGAAGGTCGGCAAGACCGGCATCGTGGCGGTCCTGAAGAACGGCGCCGGTCCGACGGTGCTGGTGCGTACCGAAATGGACGGCCTGCCGATGGAGGAAAAGACCGGCTTGCCCTACGCCAGCCGCGCCAAGGCGGTGAGCAACGGCGCCGAGAGTTTCGTCACCCACAGCTGCGGCCACGACGTCCACATGGCCGGCTGGCTCGGTACCGCGCGCACCTTGGCCGAGATGAAGGGCAAGTGGAAGGGCACCCTGGTCTTCATCGCCCAGCCCGCCGAAGAAATCGTCTCCGGCGCCAAGGCGATGCTGGACGACGGCCTGTTCAGGCGTTTCCCCAAGCCCGACTATGCCTTCGCCCTGCATTCCTGGCCGCTGGCGTACGGCGCCGTCGGTTTCAATGATGGCCCGGTCTCGTCCAACTCGGACGCGATCGAGATCGTGTTCAAGGGCCGCGGCGGTCACGGCTCGGCGCCGGACAAATCGCTCGACCCGATCACCATCGCCGCCCGTTTCGTGGTGGACGTGCAGACCGTGGTCAGCCGCGAGAAGGACCCGAAGGAATTCGGCGTCGTGAGCATCGGCGCGATCCAGGGCGGCACGGTCGGCAACATTATCCCGGACAATGTGCAGGTGCGCGGCACGATCCGCTCTTACAGCCCGGTCGTGCGCGCCAAGTTGCTCGAAGGCGTGCGCCGCGTCGCCAACGCCTCCGCCGCCATGGCCGGCGCGCCGGCGCCAGATGTGCAATTGATCAGTGGCGGGGCGGCCATCGTCAACAGCGCAGCGTTGGTGGCCCGGACCGAGGCCGTGTTCAAGGACGCTTTCGGGGCCGCCAATGCCCGGCGCATGCCGGCCATGACCGCCAGCGAGGACTTCTCGCTGTTCGTCAACGAGGGCATCCCGTCGATGTTCTTCTTCACCGGCGTCTACGACCCCAAGGCCGTGCTCGACGCCGAACGCGAAGGCGGCAAGCCGATCGCCTTCAACCACTCGCCCTTCTACGCGCCGGTGCCGGAACCATCGATCAAGACCGCTGCGCAGGCGATGAGCCTGGCGGTGCTGAATGTGCTCAGCCGGTAATCGGCTGAGAAAACAACGAATATTTACCCAGCGTAAATATTCGTTGATTCGTTGAGGCGCTTTCCTTATAAATGTCGTTCCTATAACTAGTCCGGTTGAAATCGGTATTCCAAGGGGAATCGACATGTCCAAACGCCTTCGCTCCATCCTTCCATGTGCCGTCCTGGCAATCTCGGCCAGCCTGACCGGTTGCGCATCCATCGTCAGCGGTACCAACCAGATCGTCTCGGTCGAAACCCTGCAAGCCACCGGCAAAGTGGACGGCGCCAGCTGCAAGCTGGAGAACGACAAAGGCGTGTATTACGTGACGACGCCGGGCACCGTCACCGTGCGCCGCGCCTACGGCGACATGAGTGTGCGCTGCGAAAAGCCGGGCATGGAAGCGGGCATTGCGACCATCAAGTCCTCGACCAAGGGCATGGCCTTCGGTAACGTCGTCTTCGGCGGCGTGATCGGCGCAGGCGTGGACATGGCGTCGGGCGCTGCCTATGACTATCCGAACCTGTTCCAGATCATGATGGGACACACGGCCGTCGTTGCCCCGCCCCCGGCGACGTCGACGGCGCAGGCGCGCACGGAGGCGCCGGCACAGGCAGTTGCAGGCGGTTCGCACTGAACGCACTGGCGTGCCGGGCACATCCTGGCGCGCCACCTCTTGTCATTGCGGACCGGCCAGCGTACGCAGCTGAAAGCGATAGTCGCGGTCGAACAGGAAGGTTTCCGAGAAGGTCATTGCGCGACTGTTCGCCGCAAGCAATCCATGGGGCCGGGGCAGGGGACCGCTGCGCAGCATCGAGGCCAGCGCCACCCTGGCGGCATCCGGGTCGCGTGCGCGCTGCACCTGAACGTCGGTCAACTGGCCGTCCCGGTCCACCGTGATGTTGACCACCACGATCGCCGGCAGCATCGGCGGCAGGCGTCCGCTGAAGATGCGGTCGGCATTGCGCTGGACGATGTGGCGCGCCACGTGCGCCTTGTAGGCGTCGAGCGTGAGGGACGGTGGCGGAGCGGGAGCGGCGGTCGCTTCGCGCTCGATGGCGATGGTGCTGCGCTCTTCGACGGGAACGGGAGGCGGGGAACTGGCGCATCCGCACAGGATCGCCAGCAAGGTCACTGGTACAAGCGCGTACGGCGCTTTACTGCGAAGAGAAATGTTCATGGCGGATGAATGAAGCGTCGCAGGTTGGCGCCTCGAGGGCGCTTAGCTTCGACGCTGTCCATTCATCCTTAGTTCCGCTGAGCTTAACTAGCCCGGATGTCAGCCAAACAGCCTCTGCAGTTCCAGACCCGGCTCCGGCGCCCGCATGAAGGCCTCGCCGACCAGGAAGGCGTGCACGTTCGCCGCGCGCATCCGCTGCACGTCCGCCGGTCCCATGATGCCCGACTCGGTCACCACCAGGCGCTCCGCCGGAATGCGCGGCAACAGGCCGATTGTCGTATCGAGCGACACCTCGAAAGTACGCAGGTTGCGGTTGTTGATGCCCAGCAGCGGCGTCTTCAGTTTCAGCGCCGCGGTCAGTTCGTCGCCGTCGTGCACCTCGACCAGCACGTCCATGCCGAGGTCAAGCGCGCAGGCTTCCAGTTCCGCCATCAGGCCGTGGTCCAGTGCCGACACGATCAGCAGGATCGCATCCGCGCCCATCGCGCGCGCCTCGTACACCTGGTAGTGGTCGACGATGAAGTCCTTGCGGATCACCGGCAGCGCGCAGGCGGCGCGCGCCTGGCGCAGGTAGTCCACCGAGCCCTGGAAGAACTGCACGTCGGTCAGCACCGACAGGCAGGCCGCGCCGTGATCGGCGTAGCTTTGCGCGATCGCCGCCGGGTGGAAGTCCGGGCGCAGCACGCCCTTCGAGGGCGAGGCTTTCTTCACTTCCGCAATGATGCCGGCCCGGCCGGCGGCGATGTTACTGCGCAGGCTGTTTTCGAAACCGCGGATGGCGCGGCGTGCTTCCAGGTCGCTCTCCACCTCGCGGCGCAGGCAGGCCAGGTCGCGCGCTTTTTTTGCCGCGGCCACTTCGTCGGCCTTGACGGCCAGGATCTTGTTCAGGATGTCGGACATAAGACTCTCAATGCATTGGCTGGCTGCTTCGTTCAGGCGTGACCGCCGAGCTGGCGCGTGACGGTGACGAACTGCTCGAGCTTGGCCAGCGCCGCGCCCGAGGCGATCGTCGCCCGCGCCTTCGCCAGGCCTTCCTCGATCGAGCCGACCACGCCGGCCGCGTACAGCGCGGTGCCGGCATTGAGCGCCACGATGTCGGTGGCGGGGCCCGGTTCGCCGCGCAACGCTTCCATCACGCGCTCCTTCGACTCCGCCGTATTCGCCACTTTCAGGTTGCGGCTCGAGATCATCGGCATGCCGAAATCTTCCGGATGGATCTCGTACTCGCGGATCTCGCCGCCGACGAGTTCACCCACCAGGGTACCGGCGCCGAGCGAGACCTCGTCCATGTTGTCGCGGCCCCAGACCACCATCGCATGCTGGGCGCCGAGGCGCTGCAGCACGCGCACCTGGATGCCGACCAGGTCGGGGTGGAACACGCCCATCAGGATGTTCGGCGCGCCGGCCGGATTGGTGAGCGGCCCCAGGATGTTGAAGATGCTGCGCACGCCCAGCTCGCGGCGCACCGGCGCCACGTGCTTCATGGCGGCGTGGTGGTTGGGCGCGAACATGAAGCCGATGCCGGTCTGGGCGATCGACTGGGCGATCTGCTCGGGCTTCAGGTCGATCTGGGCGCCGAGCGATTCGATCAGGTCGGCGCTGCCGGAGGAGGAGGACACGCTGCGTCCGCCGTGCTTGGCCACGCGCGCGCCGGCGGCGGCGGCGACGAACATCGCCGCGCTCGAGATATTGAAGGTGTGGGCGCCGTCGCCGCCGGTGCCGACGATGTCGAGCAGGTTGGTGGTGTCGGCCATCGGCACCTTGGTCGAGAATTCGCGCATGACCTGGGCGGCGGCGGTGATCTCGCCGATGGTTTCCTTCTTCACGCGCAGGCCCATGGTCAGGGCCGCGACCATGGTCGGCGACATCTCGCCCGACATGATCTGGCGGAACAGGTGCAGCATTTCGTCGTGGAAGATTTCGCGGTGTTCGATACAGCGCAGCAGGGCTTCTTGTGGGGTGATCGGCATGGCAGGTCCAGTTTTTGTGAATTCGGTTGCTAGTTGCTAGCTCATCGCTCGCTCCGCAGCCCGTGAACGTCATCCCGGCGAAGGCCGGGATCCAAGTTCGTTGCGTACCACTAGCTCAAGCCACAGTGGCTATTCAGGAAAATTGGGCTCCGGCCTTCGCCGGAACGACGTCTTTGGGCTGGTGGGAACGTCAGCGCGCGAGAAAATTCTTGAACAGCGCGTGGCCGTGTTCCGACAGGATCGACTCGGGATGGAACTGCACTCCCTCGATGTCGTACTCCTTGTGGCGCACGCCCATGATCTCGCCGTCGTCGGTCCATGCAGTCACTTCCAGGCAGTCCGGCAGCGAAGCGCGCTCGATCGCCAGCGAATGGTAGCGGATCACGGTGAAGGGGCTCGGCAAGTCCTTGAACACGCCTTCGCCGGTGTGGGCGATGAGCGAGGTCTTGCCGTGCATGACCTGCTTGGCGCGGATGACCTTGCCCCCGAAGGCTTCGCCGATCGCCTGGTGGCCGAGGCACACGCCCAGGATCGGCAGCTTGCCCTTGAACTCGCGCAGGATGTCGAGCGAGATGCCGGCATCCTTCGGCGCCTTGGGGCCCGGCGAGATGCAGATGCGCTCCGGCGCCATCGCTTCGATATCTTTCAACGTGATTTCGTCGTTACGCACGGTGCGGACAATCTCGCCCAGTTCGCCCAGGTACTGGACGATGTTGTAGGTGAACGAGTCGTAGTTGTCGATCATGAGCAGCATGTCAGAACTCCCCATCCAGGCCGTCTTGCACCTGTTCGGCCGCGCGCAGCACGGCGCGCGCCTTGTTTTCCGTTTCCTGCCATTCCATCTCGGGGATGGAATCGGCCACGATGCCGGCCGCGGCCTGCACGTAGAGATTGCCGTCCTTGATCACGCCGGTGCGGATCGCGATCGCCACGTCCATCTCGCCGCCAAAGGACAGGTAGCCGCAGGCGCCGCCATAAATGCCGCGCTTGACCGGCTCCAGTTCGTCGATCACTTCCATGGCGCGCACCTTCGGTGCGCCGGTCAGGGTGCCTGCCGGGAAGGTGGCGCGCAGCACGTCGAGGTTCGACATGCCGTCTTTCAGCCTGCCTTCGACGTTGGAGACGATGTGCTGCACGTGCGAGTACTTTTCGATGACCAGGCGGTCGGTCACCTTGACGCTGCCCGTTTCGGCGATGCGGCCGATGTCGTTGCGCGCCAGGTCGATCAGCATCACGTGCTCGGCGATTTCCTTCGGATCGGCCAGCAGTTCGGCCGCCAGTTCGAGGTCGCGTTCCGGGGTGGCGCCGCGCGGGCGGGTGCCGGCGATCGGGCGCAGCGTGACCTTCTTGCCGCCATCCGGCGTCGCTTCGTTGCGCACCAGGATCTCCGGCGAGGCGCCGACGATCTGCATGTCGCCGAAGTTGTAGTAGTACATGTAGGGCGACGGATTCAGCGAACGCAGCGAGCGGTACAGCGACAGCGGCGAATCCACGTAGGGCTTGCGGATGCGCTGTCCGATCTGCACCTGCATCAGGTCGCCGGCCATCACGTAGTCGTGGGCGCGGGCCACCGCCTTCAGGTAGTCTTCCTTGCTGAAGTCGCGCACCGCCTCGGTACGCACCGAGCTGGACGTCACCGGCGCATCGACGCTGCGGCGCAACATCACGCGCAGGTCCTTCAGGCGCTGGCGGGCTTTCGCATAGGCTTCCGGCTGGGCAGGGTCGGCGTAGACGATCAGGTAGAGCTTGCCCGACAGGTTGTCGATCACCGCCAGTTCTTCGGTCAGCAGCAGCTGGATGTCCGGCAGTCCGAGTTCGTCGCGCGGGCAGCTGTTTTCCAGCTTGCGCTCGATGTGGCGCACGGTGTCGTAGCCGAAGTAGCCGGCCAGGCCGCCGCAGAAGCGCGGCATGCCGGGGCGCAGGGCCACCTTGAAGCGCGACTGGAATTGTTCGATGAATTCCAGCGGATTGCCTTCATGCGTCTCGATCACTTCGCCGTGCCTGACGACTTCGGTCATTTTTCCGCTGTTGCGGATCAGGGTCGAAGCAGGCAGGCCGATGAAGGAATAGCGGCCGAAGCGCTCGCCGCCGACCACCGACTCCAGCAGGAAAGTGTTCTTGCCGGCCTGCTGGGACTGGGCCAGCTTCAGATAAAGCGTCAGCGGGGTTTCGAGGTCGGCGAAGGCTTCCGCGATCAAAGGGATGCGGTTGTAGCCCTGGTTGGCCAGCGAGCGGAATTCGAGTTCGGTCATGCTTTTCTCCAGACCGCCCGGGAGAGGGAAGGGCGGTGGTTCACTTCAAAAAACCTGCCGCAGGACGAGCACATGCGGCAGCAATCAAGACGGGTTAGTTAGCCCAGGATTGCCAGCGTCGCCACAGCCAGGCCTCAAGGGCGCCGGTCTGGTTGACAGTGTGTTTTTTGGTGAAAAACATGTATAGATAACTTATTTTGCGGTGTGGTTATGCGCAGATATCTGCTCTGCTGCTTCTAACAGCGAACTCACTATACCATCAGAATTAATTTCTTGTATAGGCCGTCCGTGGTTATAACCATATGGCACCGTGAGCACGAAGCACCCGGCGGCGCGCGCGCTTTCCGCATCGTTGGACGAGTCGCCGATCGCCACCACTTGTGAAGGCGGCAGGTCGAGTGCGGCGCAGGCGCCCAGCATCGGCATCGGATCCGGCTTCTTCCTGGCGAAGGAATCGCCGCCGAACACACGTTCGAAATACGGCGCCAGGCCTTTCTGGTCCAGCAGGGGAAGCGTGAAAGCGATGGGCTTGTTGGTCACGCAGACCAGGCGCAGGCCTTGCGCCCGCATGGCCTGCAAGCCTTCGATCACGCCCGCGAACAGGGTAGAGCGCTGGCCGTTGATGGCGAGGTAGTGGCGCTGGTAGGCGGCCAGGGCTTCGTCGAATACCGCGTCCACGCGCGCCGCATCCCAGTCGAGCAGCAGCGCGTCGCGCACCAGTTTTTCGGAGCCCTTGCCGACCAACGGCTTGATGGTGTCCTGCGTGATCGGCGCCAGGCCCAGGTCGGCGCGCATGCCGTTCAGGGCCGCCTCGAAGTCGGGCACCGTGTCGAGCATGGTGCCGTCCAGGTCGATGATGGCGGCCTTGATGCCTGCTGCGCCGGCCCGCATTACTTGCCTACTTTCGCCAGTTCGGCGCGCATGGCGTCGATCACGGCCTTGTAGTCCGGCTTGCCGAAGATCGCGGAGCCTGCCACGAAGGTGTCGGCGCCGGCCGCAGCCGCCTCGGCGATGTTGTCGGCCTTGATGCCGCCGTCGACCTCCAGCATGATGTCGCGGCCCGATTCGTCAATCATGCGGCGCGCCATGGCGATCTTCTTGAGCGCCTGCGGGATGAAGGACTGGCCACCGAAGCCCGGGTTAACCGACATGATCAGGATCATGTCGATCTTGTCCATCACGTGCTCGAGGTAGTGCAGCGGGGTGTGCGGGTTGAACACCAGGCCGGCCTTGCAGCCGTTATCGCGGATCAGCTGCAGTGTGCGGTCGATGTGCTCCGAGGCTTCCGGGTGGAAGGTGATGATGTTCGCGCCGGCCTTGGCGAAGTCGGGGATGATGCGGTCGACCGGCTTGACCATCAGGTGCACGTCGATCGGCACCTGCACGTGCGGACGGATCGCCTGGCACACCAGCGGGCCGATGGTCAGGTTCGGGACGTAGTGGTTGTCCATCACGTCGAAGTGGATGATGTCGGCGCCGGCGGCGACGACATTGCGCACTTCCTCGCCCAGGCGGGCGAAATCGGCGGACAGGATGCTGGGGGCGATGCGGTAGGTAGTCATGGAAGGTCGTGCCGGTAAAAAGAATCCGCTATTTTACGCTGATGGAGCGCATGCCCGCTGCAGCGGGGACGACCTTGGCGAGCGCCGCGCGGTATGATTGTCGTTTGCGCCATACCTGGCGTTCCCACCAATATTGACGATCACGCAAGGAAAACCCATGCCCGCCTATGAATTCGCTGTCAAGGTCAGGACCCAGTACCTGCCCGAACAGTCCAACCCGGACCGGGACCAGTACGTGTTCAGCTACACCATCACGATTACCAACACCGGCAGCATCGCCGCCCAGCTGATCTCGCGCCACTGGGTCATCACCGACGCCAACAACGCGGTGCAGGAAGTGAGCGGCCTGGGCGTGGTCGGTCACCAGCCGCTGCTGCAGCCGGGCCAGCAGTTCGAGTACACCAGCGGCACCCAGTCGGCGACGCCGCAGGGCTCGATGAAGGGCGAATACTTCTGCGTGGCCGAGGACGGCCACCGCTTCGAAGTACCGATCCCCGAGTTCGTGCTGGCGCAGCCGGGCGCGCTGCACTGATCACTGCTTGCCGGCGTCCTTGTCTTGCGCGACCTGGTCTTCTTGCGCCGCCTCGTCGCGCGGCGCATCCTTGCGGCCCGCGAACATCGTCCACCACACGATAAAGACGAGCAGGAAGAGTGCCACGCCGGCTTCCACCATCAAGATCCACATATCCGTCCCTCAGTCCTTTTGTTCTTATGCCATCGATACGCCGCAGTGTAACCGCTTCGCTTGCCCTCGTCGCCTTGTTGAGCGCCTGCTCGACCACGCCGCCGCAGCCTCAGCAGCCATCCAAGCCGGCCGAACCGGTGCGCATGCCGGCGCCGGTCGGCCCGGTCTATGTACCGGAGCAGCCGGCCGCGCCCCCGCAACCGGCCCAGCCTCCCGCCCCGGCCCCGCTCATGACGCCGACCACCTTCGGCGCCTTGCCGGGATGGGCGCAGGATGATCTGCGCCAGGCCTGGCCGGCCCTGCTGCAATCCTGCCGCGGCCTGGCCGGCAAGCCTGACTGGAAAGCGGTGTGCGCCGCGGCCCGCACCGTGGATGGGACCGATAGCGCCGCGGTGCGCGGCTTCTTCGAGAGCCGGTTCGTGCCGAACCTGGTGCGCGCCGCCGATGGCGCCGACACCGGTCTGATCACCGGCTACTACGAGGCGATGCTGTACGGCGCGCGCAAGCGCGGCGGGGCCTACCAGACCCCGCTCTACCGGGTACCAAGCGACCTGCTCACGGTCGACCTGGGCAGCGTGTATCCGCAGTTGAAGGGCATGCGCCTGCGCGGCCGCCTGTCGGGCAAGACCGTGGTGCCGTACAGTACCCGCGCCGAGATCGCGCGCGCGCCGCTCAAGGACCAGGAACTGCTGTGGGTGAACGATCCGGTCGAGGCCTTCTTCCTCGAGGTGCAGGGTTCCGGCCGCGTCCAACTGGACACGGGCGAGACCGTGCGCGTGGCCTACGCCGACCAGAACGGCCATCCGTACAAGGCGATCGGGCGCTGGCTGGTGGAGCAGGGCGAGCTCACCACCGAGCAGGCCACGGCCCAGGGCATCCGCGCCTGGATCGCCGCCAACCCGACGCGCCGCCAGGAGCTGTTCAACGTGAACCCCAGCACTATCTTCTTCCGCGAAGAGACGCTGCCCGATCCTTCGCTCGGCCCGAAGGGGGCGCTGGGCGTGCCGCTCACGCCGGGCCGCTCGGTGGCGATCGACCCGGCCTTCATCCCGCTCGGCGCGCCGCTGTACCTGGCCACCACGGAAGCCGGCAGCGAGGTGCCGATGCAGCGCCTGATGATGGCGCAGGATACCGGCGGCGCGATCCGGGGCGCGGTGCGGGCGGACTTCTTCTACGGCTTCGGACCGGACGCGATGGACCGGGCGGGCAAGATGAGGCAGCGCGGCACGGTCTGGGTGCTGCTGCCGCGCCAGGCCCTGTAAGCTTCTACTCCGCTTCTACTCTTTCGCATCTTTCAAGCGCGTGCCGAACACGCCGCCGGCCGCCAGCAGCACGGCGCCGGCGGCGATGCAGCCCAGGCCCTCGCGCACGCCGAAGCCTTCGCCCAGTCCGCCCGCCAGCAGGGCGCCCAGCGGCGCGGCTGCCACGGTCAGGGCGCGCATCGTCGCCACCATCCGGCCCAGCACCGCGTCCGGCGTCACGCGCTGGCGCAGGGCGATGTAGGGCACGAAGAACAGCGTCGCGCCGCAATCGATCCAGAACACCACGATGGCGTAGGCCGCCACCGTCCACGCGGCGCTGCCGAACAAGGCAGGCGGGATGGCCGGCACCAGGGCGAAGCCGAGCGCCGACACGCATAGGCCGACCAGGATGCCGCCGCCGCTGCCGAAGCGCCGCGAGAGCGGCTTGATCAGCAGCGAGGCGGCCAGCACGCCCAGGCCGCCCAGCATGTTGGCCATGCCCATGGTCCCGGGCGTCATGCCGAGCACGCGCGTGGCGAACAGCACGTGCAGGGCGGTGTAGCCATAGAACAGCAGGTGCCAGCAGGCAGAGACCCAGGCCAGGGTCCGCAGTAGCGGCTGGTTCCAGACGAAGGCCAGGCCTTCCTGGATGTCGCGCAGCGGATGGGAGTGCGAAGGCGGCGGCTGCGGCTCGCGCGCACGGATACGGCGCAGGTTGAGCAACGAAACGACGAAGCCGGCCACATTGCACAGGATGGCGATCGGGGCGCCGAACAGCTGCACCAGGCCGCCGGCCATGCCGGGGCCGACCACGCGCGCGGCCGATTCCGTGGCCGCGAACTTGGCCTGGGCGTCGACCAGGCCGTCGCGCCCGACCAGGAAGGTGAGGAACACCTGTTCCGCGCTGCCGCCCACCACGTGGCCGGCGCCGATCACGAAGCCGACCGCGTACAGCCAGGGGATGGTGAGCAGGTCCAGCCACCAGGCCAGCGGCACGCTGGCCAGCGCAATGGCCACCATGGCATCGCTGCACATCATGACGGGCAGGCGCCGGCTGCGGTCCAGCAGGACGCCGGAAGGAAGGCCGAACAGCAGGAAGGGCAGGGATTCGAAGGCGGCCAGGGTGCCCATCTGCGCCGGCGTGGCGTGCAGCATCAGCACCGCGCAGATCGGCAGGGCCAGCAGCGTGATCTGGGCGCCGAAATGGGCCAGGATGCTGCTGAACCAGAAGCGGCGGAAGTCGGCGCTGCGCATCACCGAGCCGGCGGGAACGCGCTTTTGCAGCCAGCCATGTAGCCAATGGGTGCCGGACGACGGAATGGTGATCTCGCACAGGAGTTTGCTGAACGATTAATCTTACCGTGTTTGATTCGGCGCGAGACGTTACAATCCCGACAATCCGTCCAACCTCAAAAGGGAAAGCACATGGAATATGCAGATCTGCTGATCGAAAACCACGGCAAGGTCGTCGTGATCCGCCTGAACCGTCCGAAGGCGATGAACGCGCTGAACGACAACATGATGAACGAACTGGGTGATGCGCTGCGCAAGTTCGACGCCGACCCGGCGGTCAATGTCATCGTCCTGACCGGCAGCGACAAGGTTTTCGCAGCGGGCGCCGACATCGCGGCCATGGCGAACTACACCTATGCGGCGGACACCTATCCGGGCAATTACATCGGCCGCAACTGGGAGCATATCCTGGACATCCGCAAGCCGGTGATCGGCGTCGTGTCGGGCTACTGCCTGGGCGGCGGCTGCGAACTGGCCATGATGTGCGACTTCCTGATTGCGGCGGAGACCGCCAAGTTCGGCCAGCCGGAAATCAAGGTCGGCGTGACCCCGGGCGCCGGCGGCACCCAGCGCCTGCCGCGTGCGATCTCGAAATCGAAGGCGATGGACATGCTGCTGACCACCCGCATGATCGACGCCGCCGAGGCCGAGCGCACCGGCCTGGTGTCGCGCGTCTATCCGCTCGAGACCGTGATGGAAGAGGCGATCAAGGTCGCCCAGGGCATCGCCGAGATGCCGGTCTCGGTCGCCATGCAGATCAAGGATTGCGTCAACCAGGCTTATCAGATGCCGCTGAACGAAGGCGTGCGCTACGAGCGCCGTTACTTCCATGCCGGCTTCGGCACGCCGGCGCAGAAAGAAGGCATGTCGGCCTTCCTCGAGAAGCGCAAGCCGAACTTCGAAGGAATGTAAGCGATGCGGGCGGCGTCGTTCCCGGCATTGCGTCGAGGAGCGGCCGCGGCGGCGCTCGTCGTCGTCGCGCTGGCCGCCTACGGCTGCAGCGTACTGCCGCCACTGGGCCAGCGCAAGGCCAGCTTCGCGCTGGACGGCACCCACACCACACGGCTCGGGCAGGCCATCGCCCCGCTGGCGGCGGCGCATCCCGGCCGCGCCGGGGTGTATCCCCTGATCGACGGGCGCGATGCCTTCGCGGCACGCGTCCTGCTCGCCCGCAGCGCCGAGCGCAGCCTCGACGTTCAGTACTATATATGGCGCGACGACCTGACCGGCACCCTGATGCTGGACGCCTTGCGCGAAGCGGCGGTGCGCGGCGTGCGGGTCCGCCTGCTACTCGACGACAACAATACCGCCGGACTCGACCCGGCCCTGGCAGCCCTCGACCGTGAACCGAACGTCGAGGTGCGCCTCTTCAATCCCTTCGCGCTGCGCCGCTGGCGCGTTCTCGGCTACCTCACCGACTTCAGCCGGCTGAACCGGCGCATGCACAATAAATCCTTCACGGCGGACGGCCAGGCGACCATCGTCGGCGGGCGCAACGTGGGCGACGAATACTTCGGCGTGGCCGGGGACATGCTGTTCGTCGATCTCGACGTGCTGGCGGTCGGTCCGGTGGTGCGCGACGTGTCGCAGGATTTCGACCGCTACTGGAACAGCGCGTCCGCCTATCCCGTCACTGCGCTGGTGGATGCCGGCGATGCGCAGCCACCCGGCGCGCTGGCCGCGCGTGCCGCGGCCTTGCGCGAGCGGCCCGCGGCCCAGCGCTACCTGGAAGCGATCCGCACCTCGCCCTTCGTCGGACAGTTGGTAGCGGGCCAGCTGCCGCTGGAATGGAGTCCTACCCGTCTAGTAAGCGACGATCCGGCGAAAGTGCTGGGCAAGGCGGATCCCGATGAGCTCATGGCCGTCGGCCTGCGCAAACTGCTGGGCGAGCCGAAGCGGCAGCTCGACCTGGTCTCGCCGTACTTCGTTCCCAGCAAGGATGCGGCGCAGGCCCTGGGCGACATCGCGCGCGAAGGCGTGCAGGTCCGCGTGCTGACAAATTCCCTCGAGGCGACCGACGTGGCTGCCGTGCATGCCGGGTATGCCAAGTGGCGGCGCGAGCTGCTCACGGCCGGCGTCTCGCTCTATGAACTGCGCCGCAGTTGGGGGGCGGAACTGCCGGAACGAGGCAAGGGACGCTTCGGCAGTTCCGCCTCCAGCCTGCATGCGAAGACCTTCGGGGTCGACGGCCGCGCCGTCTATATAGGTTCCTTCAATATGGACCGGCGCTCGATCGACCTGAACACCGAGATGGGCCTGGTGATCGACAGCGAACGACTGGCCCGGCAACTGGACAAGACGCTCGACGACAGCATTCCCGAAACCGCCTATGAAGTGCGCCTCGACGAGCAGGGGCGGCTCTACTGGCTGGAGCGTACCGGCGGCCAGCTCAGGCGCCATCAGCAGGAGCCGGGCACCACGGTCTGGAAGCGCGCCGGTGTCCAGTTTTTGTCATTTTTGCCCATCGACTGGCTCCTCTAGAAAATTTCGGCAAAGGCCTTGCGGACAGGCGGGGCGATTTGCTATAGTTCGCCTCCGCTTCGGCATGGGCCGAAAAGCTTAACGTAATCAACTGCTTACGTTGACAAGCCCGGCAGTTAAATCTGCAACGAAGCGAAAACGAGGGGTTGACGGTTTTAGCGAAACACTGCATAATCTCACTTCTCTGCTGCTGACGAACACAACGCTTCGCACGGTGCAGCAAGGTAGTACAGAACACTGGTTCTTTAACAATCAACAGTCGATAAGTGTGGGCGTTTGATGAGGGTGCCGCTGACTTCGGTCAGTGATTACTTAAATTATCAAATGTTCACAAAAAAGAAATACGTTGCTCAGCAATGAGTAACGGTCAGTATTTTGAGTGAGCGACTCCTGAGAAATCAGGATGGCAGCAATGC
>NZ_JBKBOV010000011.1:0-126784 GCF_046293535.1 Massilia sp.
CCGAGGAGGCCGTCCGCATCGATACCACCGGCCTGGGGATCGACACGGTCGTTTCGCAGGTGCTGGCGCTGTTGCCGGCGCGCATGGACTGACGGTCCCGCGCGCCGCGTCATCGGTGCCGGTGATCCGGCAGAGGTCCGTGGTTGCACAGGATGCACCGCGGACGTTTCGACGTTGCACATATATGCAAGTGCTTTACCGCTCCACAGTTCCGGCATCCGCGCGCAAGCGCGGGTGACAGGCGCCGGCCGGGCGGCCCCCGACGATGACGTAGACGGGACGATGCATGGTGTCGTTCTCGCGATGGGTTACAGGCGGCATCACAGATGCAGGCCGCCCGCCACGTGGCGGATGCCGCGGATGCCCAGGCCGGCATCGGCATTGATCATGACGCCGCTCAGCACCCGGTTGTTGGCGGTGGAGGCCAGCATGACGTAGGGGCCGGTGAAGTCGGCGGGGTCGGGAAAGAACTGCAGCGGCAGGATGCCGGCGATCGCCTCGGGCGAGCGCGAATCCATGATGCGCTTGCCTTCCTGGCCGAGCGCGGCCGGGCCGCGCAGGTCGCTCGCCATGCCGCAGGGCGCGACGCCGTTCACGCGCACCTTGGGCGCCAGTTCATAGGCCAGCTGGCGCACCAGGCCGACGGCCGCGTGCTTGCTGGCGGTGTACAGCGGACCGCCACCGCCCGGGTAGAACGCGGCGTTCGAGAGCGTGAAGATCATGCTGCCCTCGCTCTCGACCAGGGCCGCGGCGGCGGCCTTGGCGCCCAGCAGGTAGCCCTTGACGTTGACGGGGAACAGCTCGTCGAAGCCCCGGTCCAGCTGTTCCGGGGGCAGGTCCATCAGGCTCGATGCATGATCCCAGATCGCGGCGTTGCCCACGAAGGTGTCGAGCTTGCCGAAGCGGGCGAGCGTGGCGGCCACGGCGCGGGCATTGTCCGCGAACGAGCGCACGTCGCCCTGCACCGCGACCACGTCGGCGCCGAAGCGCGCCTCCAGCGCGGCCACCTTGTCGGCGCAGCGCTCCAGCACCCCGACCCGGCAACCCTCCGCCACGAAGCGCTCGACCAGCGCCAGCCCGAGCCCGGAGCCGCCGCCGGTGATCAAGGCCACCTGGCCGTGCAGCCAGCCGCCCTCTTGCGGCGCGCGCATCACGCGGCCTCCGGGAGTTCGATGTAGATGTTGCCGTTCACCACGGCGACCGGGAAGGTGCGCAGCGGCTCGGTGGCCGGCTGGCACAGGGCCGCGCCGGTCTTCAGGCAGAAGCGCGCCGCATGCAGCGGGCACTCCACCGTGCCGTCGTCCTCGACATAGCCTTCCGACATCGAGGCATTGCCGTGGCTGCAGCGGTCGGCCAGGGCGAACACCTCGCCGTTCGAACGGAACACGGCGAGCGCTTCGTTCGGGCCGTCGATCTTGATCGCCCCGCCGTCCGGCAAGGCCTTGTCTTCGCAAACGAGAATACGTGTCATGGCTGTCAGAAAAGTACGCTGAGGTTGTGGGTGGTCAGGGTGGCCTGGTCGAGCACGATCTCGCGGCGGCAGATCTGCCAGCCCGCGGCCGTGTCGGCGCGGCGTACCCGGTCCATGCGCTTGCCGGCATAAATCGCCTGGTCGCGCTCCTTCTGGGTGCGGTACAGCAGGTAGTTCAGGCGGATCTCGAATTCGTCGGGGTTCTCCGTGGCGCGCACCACCAGGTTGGTCACCAGGTGGCGGGTCCGCGACGGCGGCTCCTCGGCCCAGGCCATGCCGGTCTCGAGGCGCGCGATGCGCCGTTCGAGCTGGGCGTGGGTGTCGTTGAAGATCCAGGTCGTGGGCGGCTGCACGCCGCGCCGGCGGTCGCGCGTCTGGGCGTTGGACGTGGTGCGCATGGTGTACTCGATGTCCTGCGCCAGCAGGTCCAGCCAGTCGCGGAAGCGCCAGTCGTCCAGCAGTTCGGCCTCGTGGTACAGGAACTGCGCGATCTCGTGGTGCAGTTCCATCGGCACGCGGGGCATACGCTCGGTGTCAGCCATGCTTGAGCACCTCCTCGTCGTAGGCGCGGGTGCGCTCGTGCACCTGCTCCCAGCTGTCGCAGGCCAGCAGGTCGGCCCAGCGGCGGTACATCGCGCGCGCGGCCGTCTCCGAGAAGATGTAGTTGGTCACGCCGGGGATGCCGTCCTCGCGTTTCTTTTCGTTGCCGATGCCCATCTCGACCACCAGCTTGGTGGCGCGCGCGCGTTTACCGCGCAACACCTTCTGGATCTCGACCCAGTTCTCGGAATCGTCCTGCTCGAGGAAGCCGGCCGGACCGAAGGCGCGCGTGGCGCTGCGTTCGAAGGCCTGCTTGACTTCTTCCGGGGCGTCCTTGTCGGCGATGCAGAAGGCCCAGACTTCCACCTGGTTCGGGCCGCGCGGGTGCCAGACCCGCAGCGTGGCGGTGCCGTTCAGCCACGACATGGTGGGAAACATGTTGTTGTGGCCCGCCAGGCGCAGGGCGCGCACCTTGCCCAGGCGCTGTTCGGCCTCGGGATAGGTGTCGCGGTAGTATTGCGACACCATGCCGTCCACCCAGACGTTGGCGTCCGGTTTTTCGGTGAAGAAGAAGCCGCTGCCGTGGCCGGCCTGGCCGTATTGCAGGGCGTCCTTGGCGGTTTCCCAGACGGGACGCGCGGTCTGGCCGGCGCCCAGCGCCTTCTCGGCGGCGTCCGGCTTGGCGCCCAGCACTTGCACCGCGGAAGCGTGCGAGAACAATGCGTGGTACTGGTCGCTGGCGAACTGTTCCGCCGGCAGCTTCCAGTTGCAGTCGATGACCCATTTCTGGACGCCGCCGACGATCTCGGTGCCGCCCGAGCGGCGGTCCAGCACGCCGTCGAGATACCAGGCGATGTCGCCCATGTATTCCTCGAGGGACGGCGCTTCCGGATCCCAGTTGCCGAAGATCAGGCCCTTGTATTCGACCACCCGCGTCACTTCCTGCAGGCCGAGTTTTTCCTTGCACAGGCCGTGCGGGTAGGCGCGCTGTTCCAGCGGCACGTCCACCAGGCTGCCGTCGGTGCCGTAGGACCAGCCGTGGTAGGGGCAGGTAAAGGCGCGGGTATTGCCGCAATCGGCGTGGCTGACCCGCATCGAGCGGTGGCGGCACTGGTTCAGGAAGGCCTTGACCGAGCCGTCCTTCTGGCGCACCACGATGATCGGGTCTTCGCCCATGTAGGTATTGAAGAAGTCGCCAGCCTTGGGGATTTGGCTGACATGGGCCAGGAACAGCCAGCAGCGGCCGAAGATCCGCTCCAGTTCCAATTCATACAGTTCGGGGTCGGTATAGATCGACGATGCAACCCGGCCAGTCCGTGCGTCGACCAGCGCATCGAAGTCGATGACTTTTTCAGACATTTTGCGTCTCCTCTACGAGGCTTCATGGTGGAAGAACTTCGGCATATCATCGTAGGAAGAACCCTATCTGTATAATATTTTGTTTGTCGTAATTAAGACGTTTTAACGATAACAGAGCAATCGCCCGGAGGAACCCATGGAATTGCGCCACCTGCGCTACTTCGTCGCCGTCGCCGAAGAACTCAGCTTTACGCGCGCGGCCGAACGCCTGTGCACGGCCCAGCCCTCGCTGAGCCAGCAGATCCGCGATCTCGAAGAACAGGTGGGAACGCTGCTGATGACGCGCACCCGGCGCAAGGTGGAGCTGACCGAGGCGGGCCAGGTGTTCCTGACCGAAGCGCGCCTGACGCTGGAGCAGGCCGAGCGGGCCGTGATGCGGGCGCGCCATGTTGGGCGCAAGGGCAAGTCGACGATCACGATCGGCTTCGTGCCGGCCGCCGAGGTCCGGATCTTCCCGGCGATCCTGCCGCGCCTGCGCATGCGCCTGCCGGACCTGAGCGTCGAGCTGCGCAGCAATCCCACCATCGAACAGGAGAAGATGCTGCTCGACCGCGAGGTCGACATCGCCTTCCTGCGCAAACCCATCGCGTCAAGCGGCATCGCCAGCGAAGTGGTGCTGCGCGAAGCGCTGGTGGTGGTGCTGCCGGCCACGCATCGATTGGCGCAGTTCCAGGAAATCACTCCCGAACAACTCGACGGCGAAGCCTTCGTCCATACCGATCCGCTGTATTCCGGCGAACTGCACCAGATCGTCGAGGCTTACTTTGCCCAGCATGGCGTGCGGCCGAGGGTGACCCAGGTCGCCACCAACGCCCTGCTCAACATGAACCTGGTCGGCATGGGCCTGGGCATCGGCCTGCTGCCCGCCTACGTCACGGCGCTGACCAACCCATCGATCTGCTCGCGGCCGCTGGCCGGCGCGGCGCCCGAGATCGATCTCCTGATGGCATGGCGCGCCGGCGACGACACGCCGGCCCTCACGGTGCTGCGCGAGCTGGTGGCGCGCCACGCCGATGTGCGCGGCGAACTGCGCGGCGGGCCAGCGCCCTAGCTTGCCTCGCGCGCCGTCAGTTCCTCCGCCCCTTCCATCCGGCGCAGGACCTCGGCGAAGGACATCGACTGTCCGAACAGCCAACCCTGGGCGTATTGCACCCCGTGCCTGAGCAGGAAGTCCGCCTGGGCCTGGCTTTCCACGCCTTCGGCGATCATGCGCAGCCCCAGGTCGCGTGCGATGGCGATGATGTGCCCGACCACCTGGCTGGTCGGCGCCCCGGTGCCGATCGCCTCGATGAAGCTGCGGTCGATCTTCAGGAAATCGAGTTCCAGCGATTCCAGGTAGGACAGGCTCGAATACCCGGTGCCGAAGTCGTCGATCGCGATCGCGAAACCGTGCCGGCGCAGCGCGCCCGAGGTCTCGCGCGCGACCACCGGGTCGAGCATGCCGCGCTCGGTCACCTCGAGGATGATGCTGGACGGATGCGCGCCCATCTGCTCGAGTGTGGCCTGCAGCTTGGCGAGGAAGTCGGGCGAATGGAAGTCGGCCGGCGCCACGTTGATGCCGATATGGAAGTCAGGATGGCTTTCCAGGTAGAAGCCGGTATCGCGGCAGACCAGTTCGAGTACCTGGTGGGTCAGCTTGACGATCGTTTCGTCCTGCTCGGCGATGGGAATGAACAGCTCGGGCATCACGATCTCGCCGGTGGGCCGGCGCCAGCGCACCAGGGCCTCGACGCCGGTCATGCGGCCGCTGCCCAGCTCGACCACCGGCTGGTATTCCAGGAAGAATTCCCTGCGCCGCAGCGCCGCGCGCACGGCACAGGGCAAGGCCATCTGCTGGCGCGCCAGGTACAGGATCGCGCAGGCCAGTGCGAGGCCGGCGAGTACCCCCACCGGTACCAGCCGGGCTGCGACATCCTGGGAACGGTCTTGCAGGTAGTGCAGCGGCACGGCGGCGATGCCGACCGTCCCGAAGCTCGAGGAACGCACCGCGGCCACCACGTGGCCGTCCTCCTCGAACACCACCTCGCGCGCACTGCCGAGGCGTTTCGACCAGCTGGGGTCGATATGGCCGCGGGAACTGATCGGCGCGTAGAAATCGAGGGGCACCACGGCCAGCGACACGTCGGGCTCGCTCTTGGCGGTGTCGATCGGCATTTGCGCATGCAGGATGGCGGCGTAGCTACCGTACTGCAACACGAGGAAGGCATCCTGGGGCGCGAAGGGAAAACGGACGTCGGTGCGCACCACGGCGCCGGATGCGCTGCGATAGGCGGGCTCGCCCAGTTCCAGCACGCGCGCGCCGACGATGGACGAGCAGACCATCCGGTTGCCCTCGACGTAGCCGACCGCCTGGATATAGGTCGAGCCCAGGTCGATCTCGCGCATCAGGTCGATATTCTCCGGCGCACAGGGTGCGGCCGTGTACGGGGCCAGCCGCTTGACGGCCGCGGCCACCTGCGCGGCGGTCTCGTCGCCGCGCATCACGACGTCGCGCGCGTAGCCGAGCGCATGCACGCTTTCCGCCTTGAAGGCTTGCCGCTGCGATTCCTCGATGGCAAGCAGGATGGGGCCGCCGATCCCGGCGATCGCCAGCAGGAGCGTCAGCAGAACGACGGCGGTCTTTTTCATGTTTCCCTGCGCACGGGCATGAAGGGATGCTGCGGCAGTCCCATACTACAGACGCCGCGGGCGGCCCGCAATCGGCGGCAGGCGCCTGACACGCCCTTGTACCGCTGCCGATACAGCATGCACCAGCGCACGCCCCTCTCTGCCCGGTCCGCTATGCTGCATAGCAATATGAAAAGGACTTCGTGTGCGCGGCCGTTCGCCTTATCATGCTTGCCGCAAGTCACCTTACAAAGGGGAAGCGTTTATGAGTCAGAGTAAGCCTCTGTCGCTGCATGTACCGGAGCCTACCGGCCGTCCGGGCTGCAAGACCGATTTTTCGTATCTGCAATTGAGTCCCGCCGGTGCCATCCGGCGTCCGCCCGTCGACGTGGCGCCGCTCGACACGAGCGACATCGCGAACGGCCTGATCCGCGTCCTGGACGAGAACGGCGACGCCGTCGGCCCCTGGGCGCCCGAGGTCGATCCCGAACTGCTGCGTTTCGGGCTGCGCACCATGATGAAAACCCGCATCTTCGACGCCCGCATGGTCATCGCCCAGCGCCAGAAGAAGATGTCCTTCTATATGCTGTCGCTCGGCGAGGAAGCCCTCGGCACGGCCCAGGCCCTGGCCCTGGAAGACGGCGACATGCACTTCCCGACCTACCGCCAGCAAAGCCTCCTGATCGCCAAGCAGGTGCCGCTGGTCGAGATGATCTGCCAGCTGCTGTCGAACGAGCGCGACCCGCTCAAGGGCCGCCAGCTGCCGGTCATGTACTCGGTGCGGCGCGCCGGCTTCTTCTCAATTTCCGGCAACCTGGCCACCCAGTACCCGCAAGCGGTGGGCTGGGCGATGGCCTCGGCGATCAAAGGGGATACCAAGATCGCCTCGGCCTGGATCGGCGACGGCGCCACCGCCGAATCCGATTTCTCGACCGCCCTCACCTTTGCGCACGTGTACCGCGCGCCGGTCATCCTCAACGTGGTCAACAACCAGTGGGCGATCTCGACTTTCCAGGCCATCGCAGGCGGCGAGAGCGTCACCTTCGCCACCCGCGGCATCGGCAGCGGCATCGCGTCGCTGCGCGTGGACGGCAACGATTTCCTGGCGGTGCTGTCCGCATCGCGCTGGGCGGCCGAACGCGCCCGCTCGAACCTGGGTCCGACCCTGATCGAATGGGTCACCTATCGAGCCGGCCCGCACTCGACCTCGGACGATCCCTCGCGCTACCGCCCGGCCGACGACTTCCAGCATTTCCCGCTGGGCGACCCGGTGCAACGCCTGCGCCAGTACCTGACCAAGCAGGGCTGGTGGTCGGACGAGGAGCACGAGCGGGTGCAGGCCGAACTGGAGGCGGAAGTCCTCGCGGCCCAGAAGGAAGCCGAGTCCTACGGCATCCTGGGCGACGAGCGCGCCCCGAGCGCAGCGACGATGTTCGAGGACGTGTACAAGGACATGCCGGAGCACCTGCGCCGGCAACGCCAGGAACTGGGAGTGTGAGCATGGCGCGAGACGATATTCCTAAGGAAACGGCAACCATGCCGATGACCATGATCCAGGCGCTGCGCTCGGCCATGGACGTGATGATGGAACGCGACGGCAACGTCGTGGTGTACGGCCAGGACGTCGGCTATTTCGGCGGCGTGTTCCGCGTCACCGACGGCCTGCAGGCGAAATACGGCAAGTCGCGCGTGTTCGACGCGCCGATCTCGGAAGGCGGCATCGTCGGCACGGCCGTCGGCATGGCGGCCTACGGCCTGCGCCCGGTGGTCGAGATCCAGTTCGCCGACTATTTTTATCCGGCCACCGACCAGATCGTGTCGGAAGCGGCGCGCCTGCGCTACCGCTCGGCTGGCGAATTCACCTCGTCGATGGTGATCCGCATGCCCTGCGGCGGCGGCATCTACGGCGGCCAGACCCACAGCCAGAGCCCGGAAGCCTTCTTCACCCACGTGTGCGGCCTGCGCACCGTGATGCCGTCCAACCCCTACGATGCGAAAGGCCTGCTGATCGCCTCGATCGAGAACGACGACCCGGTGATCTTCCTGGAGCCCAAGCGCCTGTACAACGGCCCCTTCGACGGCCACCACGACCGTCCGGTGGTGCCGTGGTCGGGCCACGCGCTGGGCAACGTCCCGACCGGGCACTACACGGTGGAGCTGGACAAGGCCAACATCGTCCGTCCGGGCAATGACGTGACCGTGCTGGCTTATGGCACGATGGTCTGGGTGTCGGAAGCGGCGGCGCGCGAATCGGGCGTGGACGCCGAGGTGATCGACCTGCGCAGCATCTGGCCGCTGGATCTGGAGACCATCGTCAATTCGGTCAAGAAGACCGGCCGCTGCGTCATCGTGCACGAGGCTACCCGCACCAGCGGCTTCGGCGCCGAGCTGGCGGCCCTGGTGCAGGAACACTGCTTCTACCAGCTGGAAGCGCCGATCGAGCGCGTCACCGGCTGGGACACCCCGTATCCGCATGCGCAGGAATGGGCTTATTTCCCGGGGCCCGACCGTGTCGGCGCGGCCCTGAAACGTGCGCTGGAGGGTAAATAACATGGGCATTCATGTCATCAAGATGCCGGACCTGGGCGAAGGCATCGCCGAGGTCGAAGTCGTCGCCTGGCACGTGCAGCCGGGCGACACGGTCAAGGAAGACCAGGTGCTGGCCGACGTCATGACGGATAAAGCCACGGTCGAGATCCCCTCGCCGGTGGCGGGCGTCATCACCAGCCTGGGCGGCGCGGTCGGGCAGTCGCTGGCCGTGGGCGCGGAACTGATCCGTCTCGAGGTCGAAGGCGCCGGCAATTTCTCCGGCGAGAAGGCGAAGCAGGAACCGGTGAAGTCGGCGGCCGCCACGGCGCCGGCCGAAGAAGTCGCGGAACCGCAGCTCGAAGCGGTGGCGCAGGCGGAAGGCGCGGCGGGTGCGCAGGCGCGCGCGCCTGCCCCGGCGGCCCCGCCGCCGAAGCCGTCCGCAGCACCGCAACGCAGCTACCAGAACGGCCCGGCGCCGATGCGTGCCGAAGGCGAAAAGCCGCTGGCCGCGCCGGCCGTGCGCCAGCGCGCCTGGGACCTCGGCATCGAACTGCAGTTCGTGCACGGCAGCGGCCCGGCGGGACGCATCCTGCATTCCGACCTCGACGCCCACGTGGCGGGCCGCCGCGGTGGCGCGCAAGGCACGGGCCGCGACGAGCGCTACGCCAAGCGCGAAGGCGAACAGTCGGCGCCGGTGATCGGCCTGCGCCGCAAGATCGCCGAGAAGATGCAGGAAGCCAAGCGCAATATCCCGCACTTCACCTACGTGGAAGAAGTCGACGTCACCGAACTGGAAGCGCTGCGCACCCAGCTCAACGCCAGGTATGGCGCCGAGCGCGGCAAGCTGACCTTCCTGCCGCTCTTCATGCGCGCGGTGGTGCTGGCGCTGCGCCAGTATCCGATGATGAACGCGCGCTACGACGACACCAACAACCTGCTGACCCAGTACGACGGCGTGCACCTTGGCATCGCGGCCCAGACCGAGGCCGGCCTGATGGTGCCGGTGGTGCGCCACGCCGAGACGCTCGACCCCTGGGCCGCGGCGGCCGAGGTGGCGCGCCTGGCCGATGCGGCGCGCGCCGGCCGCGCCACCCGCGAGGAGCTGAGCGGCTCGACCATCACCATCACCAGCCTGGGCCCGCTGGGCGGCATCGTCACCACCCCGGTGCTGAACCGGCCGGAAGTGGCGATCATCGGCCCCAACCGCATCGTCGACCGCCCGATGATCCGGGATGGCGCGATGGTGGCGCGCAAGATGATGAACCTGTCGTCCTCGTTTGACCACCGCGTCATCGACGGCCAGGTGGCGGCCAAGTTCATCCAGGCCATCCGCGGCTACCTCGAAACCCCGGCGACCATCTTCGTGGAGTGAACAGATGGAGACTCTTAACACAACCCTCCTGATCATCGGCGGCGGCCCGGGCGGCTACGTGGCCGGCATCCGCGCCGGCCAGCTCGGCGTGCCGACCATCCTGGTCGAAGGCGCCGCGCCCGGCGGCACCTGCCTGAACATCGGCTGCATCCCGTCCAAGGCGATGATCCACGCGGCCGAGGAGTTCTGCAAGGCGCGCAGCTATGCGGCCGAGACTTCGCCGCTGGGCATCACCAGCGCGGAGCCGCGCATCGACCTGGAGCGCACGGTGGCCTGGAAGGACGGCATCGTCAAGAAGCTCACCGGCGGCGTCGGCGCGCTCCTGAAGAAGAACGGCGTCAAGCTGGTACAAGGCTGGGCCACCGTCCTGGACGGCAAGACCGTCGAGGTGCGCGCCGAGGGGGAAAGCGAAGCCTCGGTACGCATCCGCTGCGAGCACATGCTGCTGGCCAGCGGCTCCGAGGCGGTGGAACTGCCCTTCATGCCCTTCGGCGGCACGGTCATCTCCTCGACCGAAGCGCTCTCGCCCGGTGAGATTCCGCAGCGCCTGGTGGTGGTGGGCGCCGGCTACATCGGCCTGGAACTGGGCACCGCGTATCGCAAGCTCGGCAGCCAGGTCACGGTGGTGGAAGCGGCGGACCGGATCCTGCCCGCCTACGACGCCGACCTGGTCAAGCCGGTGGCGGCGAGCCTGGGACGCCTGGGCGTCGAACTGCGCCTGGGCACCAAGGTAGAGGGCCTGGACGGCGAGGATGGGCAGCAGCGCGTGCGGGTGCGCGACGCCTCCGGCGTCGAAGCCCTGCTGGACGCCGACCGCGTGCTGGTGGCGGTGGGCCGCAAGCCGCGTACCACGGGCTGGGGCCTGGAAAACCTGATGCTCGACATGAACGGGCGCGCGGTCAAGGTGGACGACCAGTGCCGCACCTCGATGCGCAATGTCTGGGCAATCGGCGACCTGACCGGCGAGCCGATGCTGGCGCACCGCGCCATGGCCCAGGGCGAGATGGTGGCCGAGATCGTGTCGGGCAAGCGCCGTCACTTTGCGCCGGGCGCGATACCGGCGGTGTGCTTCACCGATCCGGAAATCGTGGTGGTCGGGATGTCGCCACTGGAGGCCGACAAGGCCGGTGTCGAGATCGTCACGGCCAGCTTCCCGTTCAGCGCCAACGGGCGTGCGATGACCATCGAAAGCACGGATGGTTTCGTACGCGTGGTCGCGCGCAAGAGCGATCACCGCATCGTCGGCTGGCAGGCGGTGGGCGGCGCCGTGTCCGAACTGGCGGCGGGCTTCACGCAGTCGATCGAACTGGGCGCCCAGCTCGAGGATATCGGCGGCACCATCCACGCCCACCCGACCCTGGGCGAAGCGGTGCAGGAGGCCGCCTTGCGCGGATTGGGACACGCGCTGCACATCTGAGCCCGCCTCTCGCGGACGCAGCCGCCCATCCGGGCGGCTTTTTTTTCGCCCGATCCGATCAGGATTTGACTGGATTGAGGGGGAGGCAAACAAAATATGCATACATAGTTACATTTGCAAACATTATTTGCACATTTGTGCCAAGTGATGAATTGCAGTCAACGTATCCCAACTGCAATAATCGCTTCGCGCTCGGGAATCGCCCCAGCGCATCAACGACAGAAAGAGGCACATAACATGTTCAAGAAAATCGCAGTAACAAGCGCCCTGCTCATCGCTTCCTCGGCCGCCTTTGCCGCCCAACCGAATACGTTCTATGCCGGCGGTGACGTCGGCAAGACCAAGGTCGACGACTTCTCCAAGCGCGACACCAGCCTCGGCGGCTTCGTCGGCTACAACTTCCACGAGAACTTCGCCGTGGAAGCGGGCTACCGCCGCCTGGCCGACTTCGACATCGCGGTCGGCACCCCGGCCATCGGTTTCGCGGATGGCAGCGCGAAAGTCGACCAGACCCACCTGTCGCTGGTCGGCAGCCTGCCGGTTGCGCAGAACCTCAGCCTCTACGGCCGCCTGGGGGTGAACCACCTGGAAGCCAAGGTCAAGGCGGCCGGCTACAGCGGCAAGGACTCGACCACCAAGGCGCTGTACGGCGTCGGCCTGAGCTACGCCTTCACCCCGGCCGTGTCGGCGCGCCTCGAAGTGCAGAAGCCGTCGAGCGACGCGACCAACCTGAGCGCCGGCGTCGCCTTCCAGTTCTGAGAAAGGCCGCTACATGTTCAAGAAAATCGCAAGCGCCGCCGTCCTGCTCGGCGCCTGCTCGGCCAGCATCGCCGCACAACCGGGCAGCTTCTATGCCGGCGGCGAAGTCGGCCGCAGCAAGATCACCGATGTCGGCGGCCATGAGACCAGCTTCGGCGGCTTCGTCGGCTACGGCTTCCATCCGAACTTCGCCGTCGAACTGGGCCAGCGCCGCCTGTTCGAGCGCGACTTCCGCGGGTCCGGCATGGGCGCGAACATGCGCGTCGACCAGACCTCGCTGTCGCTGCTGGGCAGCCAGCCGATCGGCGAGAGTTTCAGCGTCTACGGGCGCCTTGGCGCCGCGCGGTTGCAGGAGCGTTTCAGCAGCGACGGATTCACCAACAAGGACTCGAGCACCAAGGCCCTGTACGGCGTCGGCCTGAGCTATGCGATCACCCCGGCGGTCGCGGCGCGCGTGGAAGTGCAGAAGATCTCCCAGCAGGCGAGCAACCTGAGCACCGGCTTGTCCTTCCAGTTCTAAGCAAATCTGTCTTCCTCCAAGCCCGGCTGTGCCGGGCTTTCTTTCGTCCGTCGTGCTTTGCCGCGACATGCCCGCTGCGGCGCGTCGGGTGGTCGGCTTCGCCGGCCGCGCGTTCAACAGGTGTAAGCGCACTCGCGTGGCATGCCGAAGCTAGGCGCGCATAGGCGAAAAATTGAACTCTACGGATTGAGTATGGCTGCAACATAACGGACGAAAACCACCACCGGCCAAGATCAGGTAGGTGCCACACTACTAATCCCCATTCGGGGAATCCTCTACTCCTTTAGTTCGATAACATCAAGAGTCGCGTCGACACCGTCTGTCGAAGTTCGTCATCGTTTTTGGGCACACACAAAATTCACCAAATCAGATTTGCTCGACCCTGACAGAATGTCAGTCCATTTGCTAGGTGTGCCGGTAATCTTGTCAGGGCCGTTCTCGCTGTACCCCATATCACGGTACTGCGTGGTCTTGCAATTAATTTCGGTCTTTGAGTAGCCGGTCTCATTGACGCCAACACGCTTATGCACCGTCGTTGTAATGCCATCTTTGATTTTTGCATCTAACAAATAATATCTACCTTTGTCAGCCATAGAACGAGGAATCTGGACTTCTGCGCTAGCTGCTGTGTTGCAAATGATCATTAGTGACGAAAAGAGACAGACGATGATATTTTTTTGCATTGTGTTCTCTCTGCGGGGTTTCTTAATAAATTGTTGACGCTTAAGGCGACGCAATCATCTACGTCCCAACGGTTAGAGGTGTTATCGGCTTGAAAATTCCTGTCGCCGTCATATTACGCCGCAGATCGAAAGCAGCAAGTGCTTCGCCGGGATCAATTTGGTTGAGCATCGCGAAGTTAATCTCATCCCACTGATCACGATCCACACGTACGGAGTACAAATAGTCCTCTTTCGTTTGTCCCGTGGCGCTGTCGATCCGCTGGGAATACCCCGACAACACGATCTTGCGAACGGTGGGCAGTGCAGCGAACGCTTCGCCAAGAATACGAAACCCGAGTGAATGCACGTGTTGCTGATAGAGCTTGCGCGTGGCTGTAGCGCCAGCTTCTTTGATGGTCAAATCCCAGCTCCTTGCTCCGAGTGCCGCCCGCATCGTAGGCATATGCTCGATCTCAGGCAAGTCGACATCAAGCTCAAGCGCCGTGCCGTCTTCGCTCACCGAAAGACTGATTAATGTTTCTTTAGGCCAGACAATCTCACTGAGGCGGTGCTCCAGCAGCTTTTCCATCGGATCTGGATTGCCGGCCATGGCCGCGCTGTATGCCATTCGTGCCTGGACGTTCCTCTCGGCGTGAGCCGTTTTTTCTTGTTCGTACTGTTCGAGTGCGACGCGATACCCGCTTTGTCGACGCAGATTCTCGGCCTCTGCCCATTGCCGCTTGCCGGGTAAGAACCGCTCAGCAAACCCCAGGTTTACCTCTTCTGGGGGCAAAGGCGGTACCGCATCGAATCGCGCAGGAACGAACTTAGTAGACAGAAGTGGCGCTGGTGTGTGCCAATGTAAATTGCCGAGAGCCGAGATGTCATTATTGATCTCGTCGCAGCGCTGCTCAAGAAGCTGACGAATCGCATCTGGATGCTGCCGGCGCGCCTGTGCAACCAATTCTTCTGAGACCGGCAGTCCGTTCTGGTCACTATAGCGAACGACACCATCCTCACCGACTTGGAGCGATAGTGATACCGTTACCGTTTCTCGTTCAGCCGTGCGACGGGGGACGGCCGCAGGGGCATCAAGGCGGGTTCGCGAAGACAGCCCGGTACCAGGAATGCTGGCGTTGAAATAGGTACCGCGCTTCCCAATGCTGACTGACGCGCCACGAGACCGAGCGACCAGGACATTCCTGAACTGCCGACGTTGAGCCGAACACCCGGCGCAAGTTTGAAGGACTTTCTAAATCGCAAACCCATGATCACCTTAATCCTCGACTATTCAATCGATGATATGGGCGTGTAGCTTCTTTAGCAAGCTATCAACAGTAGTATTGCAACCGACGTCTACCTGAGGATATCAACCGGCCACCGGTAGAATTGAATGGCGGTTGCGCACTCAATAATTCTAGCGAAGCTCTATACAGCACTTTTTGCAGTGGCATGCATGCCCGGATGTATATGGGCGTCGGCATGCCTACAGGTTCGCACTGATAGACCCTAGGCTGCCCGCCGGCGACGCTGCGGCGCCGACAGCACATTGCCGAGTCGCAGCGCCGTGTCCACCATCGACTCGATGTCGGGCGCATAGCCATTGTCGATCCAGCGCAGCGCGATATGGATCACGCCGCCGACGACCCCGGCCTGCAGCAACTCGTCCTCGGGGGCGCCCGGCGCGGCCACGATGCGCGCCACTTCGCGCCCCACCGCGCGCAGCGCCGTGTCGAAGGCCTGGTCGACCGCCCGGCTGACGCCGCGGATCTCGACCAGGAACACC
The DNA here is from genome assembly GCF_046293535.1 of Massilia sp. Taxonomy (NCBI): domain Bacteria; kingdom Pseudomonadati; phylum Pseudomonadota; class Betaproteobacteria; order Burkholderiales; family Oxalobacteraceae; genus Massilia; species Massilia sp. The sequence continues at coordinate 15,023 of NZ_JBKBOV010000011.1, forward strand.
CGCGCCGACTGCGGCTCGCGCTGCAGCGACGCGAAATAGGCATGCAGCATGGCGCGCGAGCGCGCGATGCGCCCGCGCCCCGCTTCCCGGGCCGCGCGGGTGATCTCTCCCAGCACCGAATAGATGATCGCATTGAAGGAGTCGATCAACAGCGCTTCGCTGTTGGGGAAGGATTCGTAGAAATAGCGCTCGGTCAGGCCGGCCGCCTCGCACACTGCCTTGACGGTGGCCTGGTGGTAGCCGCGCTCTCCATAGACCGCAATCGCGGCGGCGACCAGACGCGCACGGCGGTCGGCGCGCCGCTCTTCCTGGGACAGCCCGCGGTAGGAGCGGGTGGTGGTGAGCTCTGCTTTCATGGCTACATTCTACACAGAAACTTGTTAGCCTTCTTGTCACTCCTTTTCCGACAATGTCGCTAGAATGCCGCCATGAACCGCCTTCACACCCCACGCCTGCTGCTGCGCACCTGGGAAGCGCAGGACGCCAGGGATTTCTGGGAACTGCACCACGACCCGCGCGTGACCGAATTCCTGCCGGGCCGGCCGACGTTGGCGCAAGCGGAGGCATTCATCCGCTCCCAGCAGGAGTTGCATGCGAGGAGCGGGGCCTGCTATTTCGCGGCGACGCTGGCGGCGACCGGCGAACTGGCCGGTTTCGTCGGCCTGAAGCGCCACGAAGCGCAGCGGGAGCGCGGCCTGCCTTTCGCGCCCTGCACCGACATCGGCTGGCGCCTGGCGGCCCGGCACTGGGGCCAGGGCTATGCGGGCGAGGCCGCGCGCGCCTGCCTGGACTTCGGCTTCACGCAACTGGGGCTGGACGAGATCGTCGCCTTCACCGTCCCGGCCAACCTGCGTTCGCGCGCCCTCATGGAAAAGCTGGGCATGCGCGAAGACCTCGGGGGCGCATTCGCGCACCCGGCCTTGCCGGCCGAGCATCCGCTGTCGCGGCACGTGCTGTACCGCCTGCGCCGTAGCGAGGCCGCGGCAGGCGCCTGAAGTCGCGTCAGCGCTCGCGCGGCGCGGTGCCCTGGTCGTACTGGTCGGCGTCGGTCTGGCCGCTGGGCATGTTACCGCCCTGGCCTGCCTGCTCGGCGGACTGCTGATTCGACTGCTGCCCCGACTGGCGGCTGGCGCCGCTGCCCTTGCCGATTCCTTCCATCCCGGTCTGGATCTGGCCGCCCTGGCTGCCGCCGCTGAAGGCCTGGTCGGCCTCCTGGTCGGTGGTGTCGCCGGCGAGCAGGTCGTCCGAGCGGCTGGCCGACTGCTGGCTGCCCTGCTTTTCGCTCCCCATGGCGCCGATGTCGCCGGTGCCGCCGACACCCATGCTGCCCGCGCTGCTGGTCCCGTCGCGGGTCGTCTGGTCGTAGTTGCGCCCCTTGGCGTCCTTGCCTTCGCTTTGCATCGACATGCTGCCCTCCTTGGCGTGGAATGTGCGTTCCATGATAGTGCGCCCCGTGCTGCGCACGAATAGTCCGGGGCCGAAGGCGCCTGTAGGAGCAGGCCGGCGCGTCCAGCCGCGGCAGCCTGATGTCCGGACAGCCCCACCAGGTCGTCCAGGTCGCCGGGCTTGCGCAGCGCCACCGCGGCCGGCCACATGGCGCGGCGATGACACAACGAGTCCAATGATGAAACGTGCAATCCTGCCATTGGCCGTCCGCCTTCGCAGGAACCCGTCATGACAACCGATCTTCGCGCCCTGGTGGTCTTCGCCGACCCGTCGCTGCGCCGCTCGCGGATCGGCACTGGTACGCGATGCCGACCGAAGGAGTGACCCGCCAACATGGGACGATGAAAGTTGTATAGACGAGTGTCGTAATTCAGTCGTTACGCGTAGTGTTTCCGTCGGGAATCATTATACTGGCGGGGCCGGCCTCTCCGGACGGCGCCTTCCTAGCAGCGGCACCTGCCGCACACTCGTGACTATCTTGGACACCTCCCCGCCGGACGGGCTCGCGCGCCTCGCCGAAGAAAACGCCGCACTGATCGACAATGCGCTCGACCTGATGGTCGTGCACGACCCGTTTGGCCGGATCGTGCGGGTCAACGCCGCGGCGCGTTCCCTGCTCGGCTACGAACCGGCCGAACTCGTCGGGCGGCATTACACCGTCCTCATTCATCCGGACCAGCACGAAGAAGCACGCGGCGTCGAGGCGAGCCTGCGCGGCGCCACGCCGGAGCGCACCGATATCCCCCTGCGACTGTGCCGTAGCGACGGGCGCGCGATCCTGATGTCGATCGCGGCGCGCTGGTCGGCGCAGCACGAGCGCATGTTCGTCACTGCCCGCGACATCACCGGGCAGCAACTGGCGCGCGCAGCCCTGGAGCGATCGGAAGCGGCGCTCAACAGCATGCTGGAAAGCATAGGCGACGCCTTTTTCTCCGTCGACGGCGAGTGGCGCCTGACCTACGCCAACCGGAAGGCCGGCGATTTCGTCGGCGTCGATGCAGCCCGGGCCATCGGGATGCCGCTGCTGGACGTGGCGCCCGACCTGCTGGCCTCGCCCTCGCTGCCGCGCTACCAGGAGGCGATGGCGACGCGCCAGGCGGACTGCTTCGAGACCTTCTGGGCGCCGCGCCAGGTCTGGCTGGAAGTGCGCGTCTACCCGCATGCGGACGGCATCTCCGTGTACTTCCACGAGATCAGCGCCCGGCGCGAGGCCGAGCACAGGCTGCGCAAGAGCGAGCAGCGCTTCCGCAAGCTGTTCAACCAAGCCGGCGACAGCATCATGATCGTCGATGGCGCCATGCGCATCGTCTCCGTAAACGACCAGGCCTGCGCCCGTTTCGGCTACAGCCGCGCCGAGTTCCAGGGCATGCTCGCCACCGACGTCAATGTCGGCCTCGCCGACGGGCGGGCGCTGCTGGCAAGCCTGCGCGCCGGCCACGCCCGGTTGCTGCGCACCGACAAGCGTTGCAAGGACGGCAGCGTGTTCCCCGCCGAAGTGCAGGTCTCCCGTTTCGACGACGAAGGCGAGGAATTCTTCCTGGCCGTGGTCCGCGACCTGAGCGACCGCGCCGAGGCCGAGCGCCAGTTGCGCGAGAGCGAGCAGCGCTTCCGCGAGGTCATCGAGATGACGCCTTCCGGCTACCTGCTGGCCGGACGCGACGGCGCGCTGCTGGACGTGAACCCGGCCCTGTGCGCCCTGTCGGGCTACCCGCGCGCGATGCTGCTGGAACTGCGCCTGGCCGAACTGTTCGTCGCCTTTCCCTTCGCCTCCCTCGAGGGCGGCGAAAACGGACCGATAGCGGTGCAAGGCATGGAAGCGGTCCTGCGGCACCGCCACGGCTACCCGATCCACGTGCTGTTCAACGGCAGCATCAAGCGCGACGCGGATGGCCGCGCGCTCTCGCTCACCGGCCTGATGACCGACATCAGCGCGCGCAAGGCGGCCGAGAGCCGCCTGCGGGAACTGGCCACCCACGACACCCTGACCGGCCTGCCCAACCGCGCCCTGCTGGGCGAGCGCGTGCAGCAGATGCTCGACGCCTGCCCGCAAGGCTGCTCGGTGGCGGTGATGTTCCTCGACCTCGACCGCTTCAAGGAAGTCAACGACTCCTTCGGCCACGAGATGGGCGACGTGCTGCTGTGCGAGGTCGCCGCGCGCCTGCGCCGCGTGATCCGTCCCACCGACATCATCGCCCGCCTCGGCGGCGACGAATTCGTGGTGGCCGCGCATTGCGCCAGCGGCCAGGCGGCCGCCGCCAGCATCGCCGAGAAGCTGCTCGACCTGCTCACCGCGCCGGTCGAGATCGGCGGCATCGACGTGATCGTCGGCGCCTCGATCGGCATCAGCATGTACCCGCAGGACGCCCGGACCCGCGAGATGCTGTTCCAGAGCGCCGATACCGCGATGTACCGCGCCAAGAACGGCGGGCGCAACCGCTACCGCTTCTTCGAGCCGCAGATGACGCTGGCCACCCAGGCGCGCATGGCGCTCGAAGTGTCGCTGCGCCCGGCGCTGGCGCGCGGCGAGTTCGAGCTGCACTACCAGCCGCGCTACTGCTTGTCCGCGGCGAGTCCGGACGGCATGGCCCTGTACGGCATGGAGGCGCTGGTGCGCTGGAACCACCCTGAGCGTGGCCAGGTGCCGCCCCAGCAGTTCATCGGCATCGCCGAGGAGACCGGCCTGATCGTCGCGATCGGTCGCTGGGTGCTGGAGCAAGCCTGCAGCCGCACGGCCGAGCTGATGCGCGAGTGCCGCCGCAAGGTCGTGGTCTCGGTCAACGTCTCGGCGCGCCAACTGGCGCAGGCCGGTTTTGCCGCCGAGGTGCGCACGGCGCTGGCCGGCTCCGGCCTGCCGGCCGACTGCCTGGAACTGGAACTGACCGAGAGCGCCCTGATCGAGGACATCGAGCATACCGCGACGGTGCTGCGCGAGCTGAAGGGGCTGGGCGTTCACCTTGCCGTGGACGACTTCGGCACCGGCTACTCGAGCCTGGCCTACCTGCGCCGCTTCCCGATCGACGTGCTCAAGCTCGACCGCTCCTTCCTGATGCAGCAGGACGAGAACGTGGCCACGGTCGACTTCGTGAAGGCCTTCGTGGACATGGCGCACGCGCTCGGCATGGCCGTTGTGGCCGAAGGCGTCGAGACCGCCGAGGTGCTGGCCTTCCTGCGCGCGGCGCGCTGCGACCAGGCCCAGGGCTACTACCTGGCGCGGCCGATGCCGCTGGCGCAGTTGCGCGCCCTGGTCGGCGCGCACGCGGCGGCCGCATGACCGCAACGGGGCTGTTTTCCGTCCGACAAGACGAACACGGTATGATGGCGGCTCCCCATCACCACCCTCATCACCACTGCTGCCGCGCGGCTCCGGAATCGACGACATGAACAGGACCGCCCGCAGTACCCGTATCTCCACCCAATTGATGCTCCTGTTCGCGGGCCTGGCCCTGGGGACCGTGCTGGTCCTGGCCCTGGTCCTGAACCGGCTCGCCACCGAACGCTCGGAAGAGGAGCTGGGACACCAGTTCGCCGAGATCGCCCTCCAGACCACCGACAAACTGGACCGCACCCTGTTCGAGCGCTACCGCGAAGTGCGCCTGCTCTCGATCCAGGCCGGGCTCGCAGGCGGCGGACTCGACGTGGCCGCCAAGCGCCGCTTCCTCGAAGAGATGCAGAAGACCTACCCGTACTACGCCTGGCTCGGCATCACCGATCCCGACGGCCGGGTGCTGGTCTCCGCCAACCGCCTGCTGGAAGGCGCCGACGTGGCGGCGCGGCCCTGGTACGCCAACGCCTTCAAGGGCAAGCACCTGACCGACGTGCACGAGGCGGTGCTGCTCAGCAAACTCCTGCAGCCCGGCGGCGGCGAGCCGATGCGTTTCATCGACATCGCCTTTCCCTACCGCGACGCGGCGGGCCGGGTCGCCGGCGTGCTGGGCGCCCACCTGAGCATCGACTGGGCGAGCGACATCGAGCAGTCGGTCATGCGCCCGCTCATGACCCGGCGCCGCCTCGAGGCGCTGGTGGTGGGGCCGGACATGAACGTCATCATCGGTCCCGCGCAGCTGGTCGGCACGCGCCTGGTCCCGAACCGCAAGGGCCTGGCAGGCGCCGGGCAGAACGGCTACGCGGTCGAGAGCTTCGGCGACGGCAAGACCTACCTGGTGGGCTACAGCCGCAGCCAGGGCCACAGTTTCGCGCCCGGCCTCGACTGGACGGTGCTGGTGCGCCAGGAAGCGGACGAGGCCTATGCGCCGATCGCGCAGTTCCGGCGCCAGGTGATCGTCATCGGGCTGGTGATCGCCCTGCTGGCGGCGCTGCTCGCCGCGCTGCTGGCGCGCCGCATCTCGCAGCCGCTGGGCGTGCTGGCCGAGACGGCGCGCCGCATCGAAGCCGGCGAGATCCAGGACATCGAGGACGTGCGGGGCGGCTACCGTGAGATCGGCATGCTGCGCATCGCGCTGCGCTCGCTGATCGGCAAGCTGCAGGCCAACGAAGGCGCCATGCGCCAGGCCGCGCGCCGCAAGGACGAATTCCTCGCCACCCTCGCCCACGAACTGCGCAACCCGCTGGCGCCGATCTCGGTGGCCGCCGAGCTGCTGTCGCTGGCGCCGCCCGACGCCGTCCAGCAAAAGCGTTACGGCGCCATGATCGGGCGCCAGGTGCGCCACATGACCGACATGATCGACGATCTGCTCGACGTCTCGCGCGTCACGCGCGGCGAGATCAAGCTGGAGCGGCGCCCCACCGGACTGCAGGACGTGGTGGCGGAAGCGGTCGAGCAGGTGATGCCCCTGATGGCGTCCAAGAAGCACCTGCTGGCCCAGGCGATCGTCCCGGTCCCGGTATGGGTGCCGGGCGACCGCACCCGGCTGGTGCAGGTGGTCGCCAACCTGCTGAACAATGCGGCCAAGTACACTCCCGAGGGCGGGCGGATCGACCTGGCCCTGTCGATCGACGGCGGCCGCGCGCTCTTGTGCGTGCGCGACAACGGCATCGGCATGTCGGCGGACCTGATCGAGCACGCCTTCGAACTGTTTACGCAGGAAACCCGCAAGACCGACCTGAGCATGGGTGGCCTGGGTGTCGGCCTGGCGCTGTCGAAGCGGCTCGTGGCGCTGCACGAAGGCGAACTGACGGTCAGGAGCGCCGGCCAGGGCATGGGCAGCGAATTCACGGTGTCGCTGCCCTTGTCGACGGAGCTTGCGCCGTCCTGCGCGCCCGTGCAAGCGCGGCCCGCGCCCGCCGAAGCGCGGGCGGGCGGCCTGGTGCTGATCGTGGACGACAATACCGACGCGGCCGACACCCTCGGCCTGCTGGCCTGCTCGCTCGGCCACGAGGTGATGGTCGAATACGGTCCGCTGGCGGCGCTGGAGCGGGCGCGCGTCCACCCGCCCAGGATCTGCCTGCTGGACATCGGCATGCCGGTCATGGACGGCTACGAACTCGCCGGACGCCTGCGCGCGCTGCCCGGCATGCGCGATGCGCTGCTGGTCGCCGTCACCGGCTACAGCCAGGAGGACGATCGCCGGCGTGCGCTGGCTGCGGGCTTCGACGAGCACCTTGCGAAACCCGTCGATACCGAGGTGCTCATGCGCCTGCTGGAACGCCGGGCGCAGCCGCTGGCGTGCAGCTAGCGCGCCAGCGCTTACAGGACCAGCCCGGCCGGGGCGGGCTGGCGCGTGAAAGTCGGCCCGGCCGTGGCCGGGCGGCCGCCCTCCCAGACCAGGCGGTCGATGCACATGCGCCGCCCGGTCATGGCGGTGTCCCAGGCGTGGTACACGATCCAGTCCTGGCTGCCGTCCGGCGAGGTGGTGAAGGAATTGTGGCCCGGGCCGATCACGTTCCCGGGGCGCGAACGCATCAGGAGCGCCTCGTGGCTGCCTTCGGGCCGGGTGAACGGCCCCAGCGGGTGGTCGGCGACCACGTAGCTGACCCCATAGTTTTCCTTTTCCCAGGCGCCGCCGCTGTAGAAGCAGTAGTACTTGCCGCCGTGATTCAACACCGAAGCGCCCTCCACCGTGTGCCAGTCGTAGACCGCGTCGTACATCGCCCGCTGCTTCTTGAACAGCTGCCAGTCGGCGTGCGGGCGCGCCACCGTGCGCGGCTCGCCCGCCAGCCGGTCCATCGCCACCAGGCGGTCGACCACGATGCCGGTGCCGATGCGGTGGTCGTCCTCGAGTTCCAGGAAGTCGACGCAATAGTACAGGTACCATTGGCCGTCCTTGTCGCAAAACGGGTGGGCGTCGATCGAGAATTGCAGACCCGGCACCAGCAGCACGCCCTGGTCGACGAAGGGACCGACCGGATTGTCGGCCACCGCCACCCGCAGCTTCTGGTGCTTGCCCTCGGCGTCGCCGCGCGAGTAGTACATCCAGAACTTGCCTTCGCTGTGGGCCACTTCCGGCGCCCAGAAGTGGTCGTTGCCCGGATCGGCCGGCGCCGAAATGGCGAAACCCGCGCGGTGCCAGTCGACCAGGTCGTTCGACACCAGCACCGGGAAGCGCCCGCCCCCGGGACCGTCGGGGGCGGTGCCGTAGGCGTAGTAGCGGCCCTCGTGCTTGAGCACGAAGGGATCCGCCATGATGTCCGGATAGACCGGGTTGCAGTAGGTCTTTTGCATGGTGGCCCCTTACATTTGGTAGCGCAGGCTCAGGCCGTAGGTGGTCGGGTTGTAGCGGATGTCGCGCGGCCGGATCGGGTCGCCCAGGTAGCTCTCGTAACGCTCTTTAGTCAGGTTGATCGCGTCGAAGTTCAGCGTCAGGTTCGGTGTGAGGGCGTAGCCGAGGCTCAGGTCGACGTAGGTCGACGCCTTGACGATGCGGTCCTGGCCGAAGCGCGGCTCGGCGATCTGCTCGACGTACTTGCCGCGCCGGGTCGCCGCCAGGCGGCCGGTCCAGCCGCCGTATTCGTAGAGCAGCGTGAAGTTGTAGCTGCTCTTGGCCACGTCGATCAGGGCCGTGCTGCGATACTCGCCGGCCGCGTTGCGGGTCTGGTTCTCGCCGTCGGTCCAGGTGTAGTTGAACTGCGCGCCCAGGCCGCTCCAGGCGCCCGGCAGGAAGTCGAAGAACTTCTGGATCCCGAATTCGGCGCCCCTGAGCTTGCCCTTGCCCGAGTTCTGCGGCCGCAGCACGCGGTAGTTGACGCCGTTGATCGTCTCGTTGCCTTCGATCCGCTGCAGGTAGCCGTCGATATCGCGGTGGAACAGGGCGATCTGGGCGAAGCCGTTGTCCTCGAAATAGTATTCGAGGGTGGCGTCGCTGTTGATCGACTCGGTCGGCGCAAGCCGCGGATTGCCCGCCGCGCCGGTGCCGGGCGCGTTCACGGTCGGCGGAATCAGGGACAGCGCGGGATTCAGGTCGGTGAACGCGGGCCGGGTGATGGTCTTGCCGACGCTGAGGTGCGATTGCAGGCGATCGGTCCAGTTCACCACTGCCGACAGGTTCGGCAGGAAATTGGTTTCGTCGCTGTCCTCGTCGATCGGGGTGATCGTGTCGCCGACCCGCAGGTTGCCCTCGAGCTTGCGGTCGACCTTGACCAGCCGCCCGCCGAGGTTGCCGGTCACGCCCACCGTGCCCAGCTGCGCCTTCCAGCGCGCGCCCAGGTGCAAGGTGGCGGTGCGCTCGCGCTGCTCGAACAGGCGCATCGGGTCGTCCGCGACCCTGCCCGCCGGCTGGCCGTAGAAGGCGCGCACGGTGTCGGCCTGGTCGATCAGGAAGTCGCGCGAGGGGGTGTACCATGGGCCGCCCAGGCGGTCCAGGCCCGGCACCAGGCTCTGGAACGACGATCCGAAGGCCGCCACCGGGGACGGGCGCACGCCGCCAGGCAGGTCGTTGGCGCGTTCGCCGCCGTGGAAACTGACGTCGCGGCTGGACAGGCGCACGCCGCCCGTCAGCGCGCTGATGAAGCCGTCGCCCAGGCGGTACACCGCATCGAGGCGGAACTGGGTCTGTTCGCCGCGCGATTCGCCCCAGTTCTGCACCATGCCGCGCAGGACGAACTGGTTGGGATCGCGCAGCGCGTTGGAACTGGTCGGGGTGGTGATCGCGTTGTAGCCGCCGTGGCCGTCCCGCCCGTAGGTGTAGACCGAGGAGCTGGCGCCCGGAATCTGCTGGTCCACGATCACCGTGTCGTTGACGTAGTCCGAGCGCGTGAAGGCCAGGTTGCTGTCGACCGACAGCGGGCCCTCGCGGTACTTGGCGCCGAAGTTCAGGAAGTGGGTCGCGGTGTGCTCCTTCACGCCCCAGGTGCTGGTGGCGGTGTACGGATCCCAGTCGTAGGGGCCGCCGAAGCGGGCGGCCGGCGCGCTGGCGGCCTGGATCGGGCAGATCACCCCGGCCGGGGTATTGCAGTAGTCGCCCTGGGGCGCCAGCACCACGTTCGTCAGCCGCGGCGTCCAGGTGGCGATGTTGAGGATGTAGTCGACTTCGTTGCGGGTGCCGTAGCCGGTGCCGAGGTACTGGGCGGACGCTTCAAGCTGCGGACTGACTTTCCACTGCACCGCGGCATGCAGGCTGCCGCGCTCGCGGTCGCCCGCGTTGTAGATGCCGCCGATGTTGGGCAGCTCGCCGAGGCGGTCGCCCGGGCGCAGCGGCGCGATCGGCTGGTCGTCGTTCAGGCGCGTGGCGGTGCCGTCCGGGCTCACCGAGAAGATGCGGTCTGGCCGGTCCACCCATTGCACCGGCATCGCCCAGTTTTCCTTGTTGTAGGCGACGTCGACCAGCACGCCGATCTCGCCGACCCCGGTCTGCCAGCGGTTGCTCATCAGGATGCCGCCGCCCGGATTGGTCTTTTCCTTGCGCGCTTCGCTGCCCTCGACATACTGGCGCCGGCCCTCGAGGAAGCCGCTGACGGTGTAGCCCTTGAAGTCGAAGGGCGCGCGCAGGCGGACGTTGACGGCCCCCGCGATACCGCCCTCGAACTGGTTGGCGGTGGCCGACTTGTACACGTCGAGCCCGCCGATCGACTGTACCGGCAGGTCCTGGTAGGACAGGCGCCGGCCGGTGCCGGTGAAGATCTCGTTGCCCTCGATGGTGGTGGCGACGTCCGGCAGGCCGCGGATGATCACGCTGCTGGTCTCGCCGCGGTCGCGTCCGACCTGCACCCCGGCGATGCGCTGCAGGGCGTCGCCGGCGGCGCGGTCGGGGAACTTGCCGATGTCGTCGGCGTTGATCGAGTCCACCACCTGCTCGCTGTCGCGCTTGATCTGCTCGGCGGAGCGGATGCTGCTGCGGATGCCCGCGACGGTCACGGTGGCGATGCCGCCTGCCGGCGTGCCCTGGTCCGCCGCTTCGCGCGCCGTGCTCTCGGCGGTGGGCTGGCCGGCCTGGCCGGACTGGGCCTGGGAGGTGGATTGGGTCGCATCCTGGGCGGCGGCAAGGCCGATGTGGGCGCACAGCAGCATGACGGCCGCGCAGACCGGCCGGACTTTCAAGGTGCTCATCGAGGTCTCCTGGTCGATGGCCGTGCCTGCGTCCGCCGCCTTGCTGGGCATGCGGACGGGCCGGCCGATATTGGCATCGTTATTAGTCATAATTTATGACCAATATGACAAAAGCTATCCGATTTCGCACCGCGATGGCGCACTCGAGCCCGCTTCAGAACAGCCCGCGCGAGGCCACCGAATCGCGTACCACCAGAGGGCAATCCATCTTCATGGCGGTGCGTCGGGAGATGCCTCCGTTCACTTGTGCAATTAAATTTTCTGCTGCCCAGCGGCCCATTTCGTAGTTTGGCAACAACACTGTGGTGAGTGGCGGCTGGGTGTACCGTGCGATATCCTGGTCGTCGTAACCGACCACCGAGACCTGGCCCGGCACGTCCAGGCCCAGTTCGCGCACCGCCTCGAGGGCGCCGATGGCCATCAGGTCGTTGGCGCAGAACAGCGCGCTCGGCGGGTCGGGCAGCGCCAGCAGGCTTCTCGCGTGCGCGTGGCCGCTGCTGACCTGCCAGTCACCCTCGCGCACCAGTTGCGCATCGAAGGGGATGTCGCGGCTCGACAGCGCCTGGCGGTAGCCTTTCAAGCGTTCGCCGGCGGCCTCGATCCAGCCCTCTCCGTTGATGAAGCCGATGCGCCGGTGGCCGGCCTCGATCAGGTGCATGGTGGCCGCGTAGCCGCCCAGCACCTCGCTCGGCACCACCGAGGAGTACAGCTTGTCGCGCCGCTCCTTCGGATGGCAGTTCAGCAGGACGGTCGGCACGCCCGCCAGCAGTGCCGGCACCGTGACCGCGCGCGTGAAGATGGTGGCGTACACCACCCCCAGCAGCGAGGAATCGGCCAGCACGCGCGCCAGGATCGCGCCTTCGTACTCCGGATCGTTGCGGGTGGCGTATACCGAGAGCAGGCAGTCGTGCTCCCAGGCGCCGTCGCGGGCGCCGTCGATGGTGGTCATCGCATGCGGGCTGGTGGACAGCTCGTCGGTGAGGTAGACGACCAGGTTGCGCGCCTGGGCGGGCGCCGGATGGCCCATGCGCTCGACCGGGTAGCCGAGTTCGCGCGCGATGCGCAGCACCTTGTTGCGCGTCGCGCTGGAGACCTTGGCGCCGCTCATGTGGTTGATCACCAGCGAGACCGTCGATTGCGACACCCCGGCCAGCTTGGCGATGTCGGTCATGGTGGGCCGCCGCGTGCGGCCCGGCTCGGTCATGCCCCGCGCGCCGCGCGCGGCAGCGCGACGCCGTCGGTATCGAACAGGTGGCCGTGGCCCGGCTCGAAGGCGAGCATCACGCGCGCGCCCGGCTCCGGGCACGGCGCGTCGGGGCGGCACTTGAGGGAGACCATGTCGGCCACGCCGTCCACCTGAGCATGGACGATGGCGGAGTCGCCCAGGTACTCGACCAGGGCCACGGTGGCGGGCAGGCCGTTGCCGCCCTCGTCCGCCAAGCGCAGGTGCTCGGGCCGCACGCCCAGCGTGACCGGGGCGCCGGGCGCGGCGCGCGAGGCATCGGCGGCCACATCGACCAGCGCGCCGCCGGCCAGCCGCACGTGCACCGCCGGCCCCTCCTCGCCCGCCAGCATCCCGGGCAGGAAGTTCATGCGCGGCGAGCCCAGGAAGCCGGCCACGAAGCGGTTGGCCGGCCGCTCGTACAGGTCCAGGGGCGTGCCGGCCTGCTCGATGCGCCCGCCGTTGAGCACCACGATCTTCTGGCCCAGGGTCATGGCCTCGACCTGGTCGTGGGTCACGTAGATCATGGTGGCGCCCAGGTCCCGGTGCAGGCGCGCCAGCTCGACCCGGGTCTGGCCGCGCAGCGCCGCATCCAGGTTGGACAGCGGCTCGTCGAACAGGAAGACCTCGGGCTTGCGCACGATGGCGCGGCCGATCGCCACGCGCTGGCGCTGGCCGCCCGACAGCGCCTTGGGCCGGCGCTCGAGCAGGTGCTTGATCTGCAGGATATCGGCGGCGCGCGCCACCCGCTCGGCGACTTCGGCACGCGGCACACCGGCCAGCTTGAGCGCGAAGCCCATGTTCTCGGCCACCGTCATGTGCGGGTACAGCGCATAGCTCTGGAACACCATCGCGATGCCGCGCCTGGACGGCTCGACGTCGTTGCAGAGGCGCCCGCCGATCTCCACGGTGCCGGAACTGACGTCCTCCAGGCCGGCGACGATACGCAGCAGGGTCGACTTGCCGCAGCCCGAGGGCCCGACCAGCACCACGAACTCGCCGTCCGCGATGTCCAGGTCGATCCCCTTGATGACCAGGTTGTCCTCGTACTGCTTGGTGATGCCCTGCAGGCGCACAGATGACATGGATTCTTTGCTCCGTTCTACAAATGTCAGCCCTTGAGGCCGGTGGCGGCCAGGAAGCCGTGGGTGACGCGGCGCTGGAACAGCACGTAGGCCAGCGCCACCGGCAGCGCGCCGATCAGCGCCGCCGCCATCAGCTGCGCGTAACGCACCCCGAAGGCATCGTAGGTCTGGGTCAGGCCCAGCGGGATCGTCATCATCTCGTTCGAGGTGACGATGATGAAGGGCCACAGGAAGTTGTTCCAGGCCCCGATGAAGGTGACGATCGCCATCGCCCACACGATGTTGCCCGATACCGGCAGGTAGACGCTCCACAGGATGCGCAGCGGTCCGGCGCCGTCCATCACGGCCGCTTCGCGAAAATCGGCGGGGATCGCATCGAAGAACTGCTTGAACACGTAGATCACCACGGGCGCGACCACCTGGGGCAGCACGATCCCGGCGTAGCTGTTGATCAGGCCGAGCTGGTTCATCATCCGGAACAGCGGCACCAGGAGCGCCTCGAAAGGCACCAGGAAGGCCAGCATGGTGATGCCGAACACCAGGGTGCGGCCCTTGAAGCGCAGTTGCGAAAAGGCGTAGGCCGCCATCAGGGACAGTGCCATGGTCACCAGGGTCACCAGCAGCGCCACCAGGGCGCTGTTGAACAGCCAGCGCCCGACGTTGCCGGCGGCCAGCACCTTGGCGAAGGCTTCCAGGGTCCAGTCCCGGGGCAGCCAGTGGAACACGCTCGAGACGGTCTCGTGCTCGGGACGTAGCGCGGTGCTCAAGGCCCACAGGAGCGGCGCCACCCACATGGCCGCCAGCAGCAGCGCGGCCGCCGCGCCGAGCACGGTCCAGCCCAGGTTCCCGGGCGTTTTCGCGTCAAGCCTCATGCTTCCCTCCGCGCCAGCCAGCGCACCAGGCCGGCCTGTGCCAGCGACAGCGCGATCACGATCGCCACGAAAGCCACGGCGATGGCGGCGGCGTAGCCGGCGTCGCTCTGGGTGAAGGCGGTCTCGTACATGTAGTGCAGGGTGACCCGGGTGGTGTTGAAGGGCCCGCCCGTGGTCATGATGTAGGTCTGGCCGAAGATCTTCATCGAGGCGATCAACTGCAGCACCAGCGCCATCCCGACCACCGGGCGCAGGGCCGGCCAGGTGATGGCGCGAAACAGCGTGAAGCCGCGCGCGCCGTCCAGGCTCGCCGCCTCGTACAGTTCGGCCGGGATGTTGCGCAGTCCGGCCAGGAACATCAGCATGTTGAAGCCCACGGTCCACCAGATGGTGCCGATCGCCACCATCGGCATGGCCCAGGTCAGGTCGGCGAACCAGGCGCGCTGCATCCCGAGCACGTAGTTGACCACGCCCGACGAGGGCTGCAGCATCCAGTCGGCGATCAGGGTCATGACCGAGATCGGCAGCACATAGGGGAGGAAAAAAGCGCCCTGCAGCCAAGCGCTCGCCCGGGTGAAGCGGTTCACCAGCAGCGCCATCACGAGGCCGAGCGCGGTCAGGGGAATCACCGTCAGCAGCGCGAAATAGAAGGTGTTGCCGACCGCGGCCCAGAACGAGGGATCCTGCACCAGCGTCACATAGTTGTCGATGCCGACGAAGGCATTGGTGCGCGTCAGGCTGCTCTCCGTCAGGCTCATGTAGAAGGTGTCGAGCGCCGGCAGGAAGAAGAACAGCAGGAAGGCGATCGCGAAGGGGGCCAGCAGCATCGCCGCCGGCAGCGCATCGCCGCGGCGCACCTGGCTGGAGCGGGCACGTGGCATCGGCTCTCCCTAGTAGCGCGGCGCGCGCTTCTTGATCATGCGCGCCGCCTCGGTTTCGAACATGCGCAGGGCCTGCGCGGGCGTGAGCTGCGACGACAGCGCCGCCGGCAGGTATTTCGAGGCCATCGCCTCGAGCGGCCCGGCCGCGCCCATGTACCAGGCGTCCGGGTCGTAGATCACGTGGCGCGGCACCTCGGCGTACAGCCGGTTCGGCATCAGGGCGCGCACCGCGGGCGACTCCGCCACCGGCCGGTAGGCCAGCACGTGCCCGCCCTCGGCCCAGCCGAAGGAATGCTTGCTCACGAACGCGATGAAGCGCATCACCGCGCGCGCCTTGTCGGGCGACAGCGGCCGCCCCTCGTTGGCGGGGATGGCGAAGGCGTGCGAATCGGCCCAGACGCTGTCGTTGCCGTACATGCGCGGCAGCGGCACGATGCCGTACTCGAAGCCGAGGGTGCCGCGCCGGGTGGCGCGCACCATCTCCGGCACCTCCCAGACGCCGTTGATCATGAAGCCGGCGTTCCCGCCCATGAACTGGCTGGTGGAGGCCGCGTAGTCCAGGCCCGGCTGGGCGTAGCCCTGCTGGAACCAGCGGGCCACGCGTGCGAGCGAATCGACGCCCGCGGGACCATAGGCGAAGCGCCCGTCCTGGATCAGGGGCGCATTGCGCTGGGCCAGCATCGAGATCCACAGGCGCCAGATCGCGTAGGAACTCTGGCTGCTCTCCATCGTCATGCCGGGGCGGCCGGTGGCCTGGCGCACGGCGCGGAAGGCGTCGCCCAGCGCATCGATGCCCTGGATCGGCTTGAGCGTGCCGGAGGCGTCGAGCAGACCGGCCTTCCCGACCAGGGTCTTGTTGTAGTACAGGACCAGCGGATGCAGGTCGAGCGGAATCGCATAGGTGCGGCCGGCGTGCTGGGATTTCTGCCACTGGCGCGGATAGAAGTCGTTCGGATCCAGACCGCTTGCCGCCAGTTCGTGCGGGGCGATCGGACGCAGCACGCCGCCGCCGGCCAGGTTGGTCATGCGCGACAGGTGCACGGTGGCGATGTCCGGCCCCGCCCCGACCACCGAAGAGGTGATCAGCTTGGTGTAGAAGGGTTCGCCCCATTTCAGCGTGGTGCTGGTCACGCGCACCTCGCGCTGGCTGGCGTTGAAACGATCGACCAGCGCCGCCATGCGCGCGCCGTCGCCGCCGCTCAGCAGCGTCCACATGCGCACCTCGATTTGCCCGTGGGCGGACGTGGGCGCGCACAATGCGCTTGCTAGCGCCGCGCCGGCGAGGCGCACCGTGGTTGGGGTCAAGCCTGTCTCCTGGGTCGTTCTAGCTCTTTTATCATTAATACTAGCAAATAATTATTAACAGGGGCTGTCCTGTAGGCATGACTGCAGCCCGCCGCCTTGCGCGGTACAATCCTCGCTTTGGCCGGTGGATCGGGTATGTGGAGTGGCGTGTTGTGCGGCCTGCTGGCGGGGGCCTTGTGGGGCCTGGTGTTCATCGTGCCGGAGATGCTAAGCGCTTTTTCGCCGCTGGAACTGGCTGTCGGCCGCTACCTCGCCTACGGCGCCATGGCCTTCGGCCTGCTGCTGCCGCGCTTGAAGTCCCTGTTCTCCACCCTGGCGCCCGGCGACTACGCGGCGCTGGTGCGCCATGCGCTTGCCGGCAACATCGTCTACTACGTGCTGCTCGCCATGGGCGTGAAATACGCCGGCGTGGCCCCGACCTCGCTGATCGTCGGCATGGTGCCGGTGGTGGTGACGCTGCTGGGCCGCAAGGACCACGGCGCGCTGCCGCTCGCCCGCCTGGCGCTGCCGCTGCTGCTGGTCGGCGCCGGTATCGCCTGCATCAATGTCGACAGCTTCCTGCATGCCGGCCCGGGCGCGTCCGCCGGCGACATCGCCCTGGGCGTGGCCTGCGCCGCCGGCGCCCTGGTGTGCTGGAGCTGGTACGCCACCGACAACGCACGCTACCTGAAGAACAACCCGCAGTTCTCCAGCGCCCAGTGGTCGGCGCTGTACGGACTTGCCACCGGGGCGATCGCGCTCGTCATCGGCGCCGGCGCCTGGCTGCTCCCCGAGCAGGCCCCGGCCGCACCGGGGCGCGACTGGACCCTGTTCTGGACCTGCAATGCCCTGCTCGCCCTGGGCGCCTCGGTGATCGGCAACCAACTGTGGAACGTGGCGAGCCGGCGGGTGCCGGTCACCCTGACCGGACAGCTGATCCTGTTCGAGACCCTGTTCGCACTGCTGTACGGCTTCCTGTACCGCGGCCAGGGTCCGCGCCCGCTCGAACTGGCGGCCATCGTGCTGCTCGTGGCCGGCGTGACCTGGGCTGTGCACGCCCACGCGGCCCGCGACGCGACATCAGTCCGCCAACCGCTCGACCCGGACTTCGCCGAAGGTGACGGCGTGGCCGGCGCCGCCCATCGCCACCAGGCCTAGCCTGGCCTTGCCGCCCAGGCGGTGGGTCCAGGTGGTGCCGCCCACCCAGCCGCCGCCTTCCGCCATCGACCAGGCGGTATAGCGCTCTTCCGCACCCGTGCGCCGGACATCGAGCCGCAGCCAGGTCCATTCGCCCGGCGTGCCCGCCACCGTGTTGCCGTAACGGGGATAGCCCCGCTCCACGGGCGCGAGCTCCTTGCCGAATTCCACCTGGCGCAGGCCGTCGTGGGCCAGTTCCACCAGCTTGACGTAGTTGTCGTCGTCACGCATCACCACCAGCCCGCCCTGTACCGGCCTGGCGCAGCAATCGAGCGGCGCATCGAGCCGGATGCGCGCCAGGATTCTCAGGTTCCCTTCCGGCAGCCCGGTCGCCAGCACCGCGGCGTCGTTGGTGTCCACGTGCAGGTCGGTCTGCCGGGTCGACATGCGCAGGCCCGGATGGCCCACCGACCAGCTGCCGGCGGCATGCGGCCGGATCCAGCTCCAGCGCGGGTCCAATCGGGCGCGTTCGAAGCGCTCGGTCCAGAGCGGCGTCGCGGGCGGCGCCGATGGTACTGATGGCGGCGTTGGCGTGCTTGGCACTGCCGCCGCCGGGGCCGGCCCCGCGGCGATGGCGGGACGGCGTTGCGGGCTGTCCGACGGACCCGCGCCGCCGTTGATCAGCGGCCAGCCGTCGACCCAGTCGATCCGGTCGAGCAGCAGCGGGCGCCGGGTCAGCTTGTCCTCGACGCTGAAATAGCCTTGATGCCGGTCCACCGCATGATAGAAGGTCCACCACTGGCCGTCCGCATCCTGGAACACGGTATTGTGGCCGGCGCCCACCCAGCGGTTGCCGTTCTGGGGCAGCACCGGCGTCCCGCCCACGCGCGCGGCCGCCATGTCATTGCCTTCGCGGTCGAGGAAGGGCCCCTCGGGACCCGTGGCGCGGCCCACGAACAGCGCGTAGCCGGTCAGCGGCCCGCGGCAGCAGTCGGTGCTGGAGGCGAACAGGTACCAGTACTTGCCGGCCTTGACCACCTCGGCGCCCTCGTAGCGGTTGGCGGCGCCGATCCGCACCGGATCGCCCTCCACCCGCAGGCCGTCCTTCGACAGGCGCTGGACGAACAGGCCGCCGCCGTAGCTGCCGTAGTACAGGAAGCGGTCACCCTCTTCGGTCTCGACCACGTCGGGGTCGAAGGTCCAGTGGAAGTTGCAGCCCGCGCCGGCCCGGCGCGGCGGCACCACCAGGTTTTCGGCCGGCTTCCACGGTCCGGCAGGCGAGGCGCTGGTGGCGACCGCGATCGCGCTGTCCGATTCGCAGCCCGGCTCCGGGCTGTGGCGGTCGGCCACGTCGGTGACGGTGAAGTACAGGTAATAGCTGCCGTTCTGGTAGACCGGCTCGGGCGCCCACAGCCCGGACTTCGGCCTGGCCAGTCCGGGCGGGCGCTGCTCGAAGGAGTCGCGCACGAAATACCAGTTGACCAGGTCCACCGAGCGGTAGACCGGCATCATGCGGAACTTCCAGCCCTTGCCCTCGCGCTCCTTGCGGCTGACCGGATCCATCGTGCAGTACATGTACCAGACCGCCGGGCTCGACGTGCGGTCGCGCAGCAGGGACGGGTCGGCGCAGCTTTCGGCCAGGCTGCCGTCGGCCAGGCGCAGCGCGAGGGGATTGGTATAGGTCGACGCTCCCGCGCCGGCCGTGCCGAAAGCCGGCGCCGGCGGGGGCGCGGCCAGCAGGGAAGCGGCCAGCAGCATTCCTGCCCGGCCTGGAAAGGATCGTGTCATGCGGTCTCCTTGTCGTTTGCCGAGCGGGCGGCGAACATGTTGTTGGCTGAAAATTAAGCCAAAACAAGCTCGATGCGGCGCACGCGAGGCGGCCGGGGCAGATGTTGCCGAGTCTGCCATATCGCGCGACCCGGCGTGGCGGCAGCCTGCCATTGTTGTTCAATATCGTTTTGCAGGACTATTCCCGTGATCACTGCCTGCTAGACTGCCGGGATCGCATCCCAGCGCAAGCCATGTTGCCATAATAAAAGAAGAGAGATGCAAGGCGGGATGCCCCGCCGGCAAGCAACCAGGGGAAGTCCTTCAGGAGAGCACGGCAGGTCCGTGCGGCACAGACATGGCTGGCCGTCGCAGCATCGGATATTGCCTGAAGCCCGGGCGGCGCCCAGGCCGTGCAGGCGTGGGAAGCGCCGGCCGGCCAGGAACGGGGCGAAGCCGTGGCGGAAGTGGCGGTCACGACCCGGCGCACCCTCTCCACCGCGTCGCGCACGCAGTCGCCATGAGCGTACTGAAGGGACAACCGCCGCGCGACAAGGTCGCTGCCCTCCGTGCCGGCCGCGGCGCTGGCCGTCGTCACCGCTGAAGGCGCTCCCGGCCGTGTCCGGCATCGACTGGCGCCTGGCGCTCGAGAGCGTCGACGGAAAGCACGATCGGCTGCAGAAGCGCGCCGCCAGCTTCGTGCGCGAAGACGGGACGGCGCCCGCCATCCTGCGTGCATCGCTCGAGGCCGCGACCACCAGCGCTTGCGGTCGCTGGCCCACAAGCCCAGGTCGGGCGCGGCCTGCGTGGGCGCACTCGACCTGGCCGCCGTCGCCAGCCACCTGGAACTGGACCTGCGCAGCAGCCGGCTCGACCGGCTCGGGGTGCAGGTGCCGGCCATGGTGGCCGCTGTCGAGGCGGTGCTGGCCGGCCTGGGGCGGATCGCCCCAGGCGCTTCGGCGGCGCGCGCTGGCCGAGATCGAATGCACGGAGGCCCTTGCGCCGCTCAGGCTGCTGGCGCCGAAACTATCCCCGGGGGCGCAGGCCGGACAGGAGCCAGCCTGAGGGCGGATATGGGCTAGCCGCGGCAGACCAGGCCGAAGCGGGTCGCTTCGCAGCCGCGCTTGAGGCAGGCGGTGGCGTGGTAGCCGGCCGCACGGCACAGACGCAGGGTTTCGGCAAGCGGGCTTTCCGGGTCTGGCTGCTCGGCGGACACGGGACGCGCGGGCAGCGTGGGCGGCGCCGGCGCACGGGCCGCACGGGCCGCCGCCGTTTCGCGCGCAGGCTTGGGCTGCGGCTTCTTCGTTTCCGGACTGGTGCGTTTGGCGGGCGACGCCGCGGCAACGCGGCGCTCCTGAGCCCGTTTGGCCGTGCTCTTTTGCGCAGGCGGGCGCGCGGCGGCTTTCGGGCTGGCAGCGGCGGCGGCCGTGGTTGCCGCCGTGCTTGCCGCTGCGGTCACCGCCGCCGCAGCGTCCACCTGCCCGGCTGCCGGCTCAGCAGCGCTGTCCGGCGCTGCTGTCGCCAGCGCCTCCTCCGGCCGGTCCGCAGACGTCGGTACTGCCGTGGGCGGTGCCGCCACAGGCGGGGCCGGCGTGAGTAATCTCAGTGGAGGAAGCGACTCCGCGGTGGTTTCGTAAACAGGTGCGGCGGCCGGCGCCGGCGCGGTCGCCACGACCGGAGCCGGCGTATGGTCGGCCACCACCGCCAGCGTCGACTCTACCCGGGATTCCTGCACCATCCACGCCGCCGTGCCGGCCACCGCCACGACTGCAGCAAGGCCGATCGTCCAGCCGAGGGCCTTGCGGCCCCAGCGCTCGCTCCAGGGCGGCGGTTCCGGCTGCAGCGGTAGCGACCAGTCCGGCTCACGACTGGAGAAGGAAGCGAACTCCGGCAAAGCACCAGAGGCGGGGCGCGGCGGTTCCGGTGCGGCCGAAGGCGCCATGGTGGGTTCGACGCGGGGCGCAGCGAAGCCCTGCGCCGGCGCCGCGTGCGGCGCAGAGGCTGCTGATGCGGCTAATGCACGGCTGCGCCAGACGCCGGCACGCTGGCGTCTGGAAATCGGCGGCGCCGCGGCCGGTGCCGGGGCATGGGGTGGCGCGACCTCGGCCTGTGGCGGCGGCGCCGGCGGCGCGGTCACCTGGGTGCGGCGCACCGGACGCACCGGTACGGCGGACTGGCTGTCGCCGAAGTCTTCCAACAATCGGTTCTTCATGGGCGGGACCTGCTTGCGAACAGGCCGAGTGTAGCCGAATCACCGGAATCATGCGTGCTGCGGTGCGGCACGCGCACCACAGCCGACTCGCGCAGTGTTCAAGCCTTGGCCGGGCGGTGCGTGATCACACGGTAGACATACCAGGCCAGCAGGATGCCGAAGATCCCCTTCGACACCGGATCGACATACTTTCCTACCTGTTCATAATTGCTTTCAAGCACAAATCCGGCGCCGGTCAGGATGCCGGTCCAGGCCAGCGACCCGATCGTCGAATACAGCAAGAACTGGCCCCAGGACATGCAGGCAAGCCCGGCCGGCACCGAGATCAGGGTGCGGATCGCCGGGATCAGGCGCCCGAACAGGACCACCGAGCGTCCGTGCCGGTCGAAGGCGGCAATCGCCTTGTCGATGTCCTCGCTGCCGACCGTCATCCAGCGCGCATGCCGGTCGGCGAATGATTTCAGTCTTTCCTTGCCATACTTGCGCGCGCCCCAGTACCAGGGCAAGGCGCCCGCGATCGAACCGGCGGTGCCGGCGACCAGCACGCCGACCAGGTTCAAGTCGCCACGTGCGACGACGAAGCCGGCAAAGGGCATGATCAGCTCGGAAGGAATCGGCGGAAAGATGTTTTCGACGGCCATCAGCAGGAAAACCCCGATATAGCCGCTCTTTCCCAGGAAGTCGGTAATGAATTCGAACATGGCGGATCGCTCGTTGAGGGGTACGGATGCCACCCTAGCATGTTGTCAAGAACGCTAGCGCTCGCCAGCCAGCCGGCACCGGCACGTGGCGCCGGCCGGGCCGCTCCGGTACCATGCGCAAGATCCGCTGCTGGATTTTCGACAACAGGACAAAGGACCGTAATTGCTGAAGCTCAGCCTGGACGCACTCGAGATCGTCGAAACCATCGCCCGCAAGGGCTCCTTCGCCGGCGCCGCGAAAGACTTGTTCCGCGTCCCCTCCACCATCTCCTACACGGTGGCCAAGCTCGAAGAGGACCTGGGCGTGCGCCTGTTCGACCGCTTCGGCCCGAAGGTGGCCCTGACGGCGGCCGGCAAGGAACTGCTCAAGGAAGGCCGCTATCTGCTGCGCGCCGCCGGCGACCTGGAGTCGCGCGTGCGCCGCGTCGCTTCCGGCTGGGAGACCGAACTGGCGATCGGCATGGATTCGATGCTTGCGCCGAGCGCCCTGCAGCCCGACATCGAAGCCTTCTACCAAGTGGCCGACCAGACCCGGCTGCGCCTGGTGAGCGAAGTCCTGTCCGGCACCTGGGACGCCCTGCTGGACCGCCGGGTCGACCTGCTGGTGGGCGCGGCCGGCGAAGGCCCCTCGGGCGGCGGCTATACCGCGGAGCCCTTGGGAACCATCTGCTTCGTGTTCGCGGTGGCACCCTTCCACCCGCTCGCCGCCATCGACCGTCCCCTGGAGAAGGCCGACCTGCTCGACTACCGTGCGGTCGCGGTGTCGGATTCGGCGCGCCAGCTCGGCCCGCGCACGGTGGGCCTGTCGTTTGGCCAGGACACGCTGGCGGTGCCGGACATGGAGTCCAAGTTCGCCTTCCAGCTGCGCGGGACCGGCTTCGGCTTCCTGCCCGAATCCTGGGCCCGGCCCGCCATCGAGGCCGGGCTACTGGTGGAGAAGCCGGTGGTCGAGCCGAAACCGGACGAGACCTTCTACCTGGCCTGGCGCAGCGGCGAGCAAGGCGCGGCCCTGGCCTGGTGGCTCAAGCGCATGCGCGAGCACCCGCCGCTGCCCCGCCTGATCGCGCGCCACTGCCATGAAGCACAGATGAAGCGGCAAGCCGGCCGTTCGACCTAGCCCTGTCCTGGCCGGTCAACCCGGCAGGTCGAAGACCAGGATCTCGGCCGCATCGGCACCCTCGAGGCGCACCGCGTCCTCGGCGCTGATCTTGACCGCGTCTCCGCCCTGCAACTGCACGCCGTTGACCGTGGCGCGGCCGCGGATCACGTGGACATAGGCCTGGCGGCCCGCCGCCAGCGGATGGCTCAGGGCATCGTCGCCGTCCATGATGGTGGCGTGGATCGACGCATCCTGGCGCAACGACACCGAACCCTCGCGCCCGTCGTTCGACGCGATCAGGCGCAGGCGGCCCTCCTTGGAGGCGGCATCGAAGTGCTTTTCCTCGTAGCCCGGCGGCTCGTCGGCGGTGTTCGGCTCGATCCAGATCTGCAGGAAGTGCACGCCCTCATCCTTCGAGTGGTTGTACTCGCTGTGGACCACGCCGCTGCCCGCGCTCATGCGCTGCACGTCGCCGTAGCGCAGCACCGATCCGTTGCCCATGCTGTCCTTGTGCTCGAGCGCGCCTTCCAGCACGTAGGAGATGATTTCCATGTTGCGGTGGCCGTGCGCATCGAAGCCGCGCCCCGGCGCGACCCGGTCCTCGTTGATGACGCGCAGCGGTCCGAAGCCCATGTGCTTCAGGTCGTGGTAGTGTCCGAACGAGAAGCTGTGCAGGGATGTCAGCCAGCCGAAGCTGGCGGCGCCGCGTTCATTGCTTTTACGTACGTTCAGCATGGCATGCTCCTTGTGTTGGGTTGTCATCGAACCCTTCGATTGTCGACGTCCTGTGCCGTGAAGGCTTGCGCCGCAGTTGTTCGATGCGATGGAGCCATTATGCGCCCTCGGGAAGCCGTCGAAAAACGAGTAATTTGCCGCCTAATCATCGAAATTTTCGAACATTGGAGGACGGGCGTGCACCGGGCGTTTCTCCCATGTGGTCTAATCGTGGCAAGATGATCCTGGAGCCGACGATGGACACCGCCCGACCCGACCCGAACACGCTGGACGAGGCAACGCTCGCCTTCGTGCGAACGGTGTTCCAGCACGCGCGTGCCGGCGACACCGCGGCCCTGGGCACGTTGCTGGCACAGGGCCTGCCGCCGAACCTGCGCAACGAGCGGGGCGACAGCCTCCTGATGCTGGCCTGCTACCACGGCCATGCCGACACCGCGCGCGTCCTGCTCGAGCACGGCGCCGACCCGGAACTGATGAACGATGCCGGCCAGACCCCGCTCGCCGGGGCCGCCTTCAAGGGCGATCTCGCGGTGGCTACCCTGCTGCTGGACCATGGCGCCAGGGTCGCCAGCGCCGGCCCGAACGGCAAGAATGCGCTGATGTTCGCCGCCATGTTCAACCGGCTCGACATCGCCCGCCTGCTGCTGGCGCGCGGCGCCGACCCGCACGCGCTCGACGCCGATGGCATCAGCGCCCTGGCGGCGGCGCGGCGCATGGGCGCGCAGGACACGGCGGCCCTGCTGGCCGACCTGGGCTGACTCCGACGGTCGCGTTCGTTTGCGTGTGGCAAGATTGCAAACTGCCTCCGGTTCTGGCGTAATACATTCAAGGAACCCATCGGTTCGGCACGGCAGACACAATGGAACGACCACGCATTCCGCTCGATGAAGCACAGCGGCTCGCCGCCCTGCACGCCACCCGGCTGCTCGGCAGCGCGCCCGAAGAGACCTTCGACCGCATCACCCGCATCGCGGCGCGCCTGCTCGGCGTGCCGATCGCCCTGGTGTCGCTGATCGACAGGGACCGCCAGTGGTTCAAGTCGCGCACCGGCCTGGACGCCTGCGAAACGCCGCGCGACATCTCCTTCTGCGGCCATGCGATCCTCTCCGACGAACCAATGGTGGTGCCGGACGCGGCCCAGGACGCCCGCTTCGTCGACAATCCGCTCGTCACCGGCTCGATGCAGCTGCGCTTCTATGCCGGCGTGCAGCTGTATTCCGTCGACCGCAAGAAGATCGGCACCCTGTGCGTCATCGACAGCAAGCCGCGCCATCTCGACCCCGGCGAACTCGACGCCTTGCGCGACCTGGCCCGCATGGTCGAGCAACTGGTCTACCATCGACAGCTCGCGATGGCCGCCCAATCCCTGAGCGAGCGACTGCAGGACGCCGCGCAGGCGCCTGGCCGCACCCCGGCCACGGGCGAACTGGCGTGGCTGGTTGCCCACGACCTGCTCACCGGGCTGCCGAACCGCCAGGCGATGCTGCGCGCCATCCAGCGCAGCATCGCCGGCTGGCGCCAGGACGGCACGCCGGCCCTGGTGGCCTGCATCAACATCGACCGCTTCAAGCGCTTCAACGAGACGCTCGGCCACCGGGCCGGCGACGAGATCCTGGTGGGCCTGGCGACCAGCCTGCAGTCGCTGCTGCGCGAAGGCGACATGCTGGCGCGCGCCGGCAGCGACGAATTCCTGGTGCTGCTGCATGCGCGCGGCGAGCATCCCGAACCGGAGCGCGCGCTCGACCGCATCATGGCAGCGAGCAATCGCGCGATCCCGACGCCGGACGGCGAGATCGCCCTCACCTGCAGCATCGGCACCACCTTGCTGCCGCAGGACGGCGACGACGCCGATGCGCTGCTCAACAACGCCGTCACCGCGATGCGCCATGCCAAGGCCCAGGGCCGCGGCGCGATCGTACGCTTCAAGCCCGAACTGCGCACCGAGCACGGGCGCCATCTCACCCTGGAAAGCCACCTGCGGCGCGCCATCGCCCAGGACGAACTGCTGGTGCTGTACCAGCCGAAAGCCGACCTGCGCGGCAGCAGCCTGGCCGGCTTCGAGGCCCTGGTGCGCTGGCGCCATCCGGATTTCGGCCTGATCGCGCCCGACGAGTTCATCCCGATCGCCGAAGAGAGCGGGATGATCGTGCCGATCGGCGAGTGGGTGCTGCGCAGCGCGGTCGCCCAGCTGGCCGCCTGGCGCGCCGAGGGCCTGCCGCCGGTGCCGGTGGCGGTCAACCTGTCGGCGCGCCAGTTCCTGCAAAGCGACGTGGTCGCCACGGTCGGCGGCCTGCTGGACGAGGCGAAACTCGCGCCCGGCTTGCTGGAACTGGAACTGACCGAAAGCGTGTCGATGGCCGACCCGGAACGCAGCGTGGTCGTGATGCGCGGCCTGGGCGAACTCGGCGTCATGCTGAGCATCGACGATTTCGGCACCGGCTATTCGAGTTTCGGCTACCTGCGCCGCCTGCCGCTCGACAAGCTCAAGATCGACAAGTCCTTTGTGCAGGACATGGCGCACAGCGCCGAGTCGTCCGCCATCGTGCAGGCGATCGTCGCGATGGCGCACCGCCTGCAACTGACCGTGGTCGCCGAAGGCGTCGAGACGGCCGACCAGGTGGCGGCCTTGCGCAAGGCGGAGTGCGACCAGATCCAGGGATACTATTATTCGCGGCCGCTGGAAGCCCGGGATTGCGCCGCCTTTATCCGCCGCTATGCGGCCGATCCGACCAGGGCATGAGCGGGGCACGCTTGCCGATATAATCCCACGGTTGCGTAACCACACCAAAGGATGACGATGAAAGCCCTGCCCCTCTCCCTGCTGCTGCTGTCCGGCGCCGCACTGGCCGACGATGCTTCCATACTCAAATGCCGCACGCTCGCCGACACCGGCGCGCGCCTGGCCTGCTACGACGCGATCCAGGTCGGCGCCCGGCCGCAGGTGGCGGCCGCGCCGGCGGCGGCCCCGGCCCGCAGCAGGGAAGAGAACTTCGGCATCGAAGCGAAGAAGCAGCGCGAATCGGAGCCGCAGTCGATCAGCTCGACCATCGCCGGCGACTTCCAGGGCTGGGGCCCGTCTTCGCAGATCCGCCTCGCCAACGGCCAGGTCTGGCGCATCGTCGACGGCAGCGAAGCCGTGCTGGCGCCGATGCGCAACCCCAGGGTCAGCATCGAGCGCAACGTGTTCGGCACCCTGTTCCTGAAGGTGGAAGGAACTAACAGTTCGGCGAAGGTGCGCCGGGTCCAGTAATGTCGGGGTCGAGGGCGCGCACCATGTAGCGCGCCTGGCCCGGATAGCTGGCCAGGGCGGCGCGCGCCGCCGGCCCTTGCGCCTCGGCTGCCCGGTAGCCGAGGCGCGACCAGAAGGCGGCGGTGTCCTGCACCGACACCAGCGCCGACGAGCTCAATCCCTGCCGGCGCGCCTGCGCCAGCAGGTGGCCGACCAGGCTGCGGGCCAGGGCGCGGCCGTGCGCACGCGGCGCCACCGCCAGGTCGTGCAGGTAGAGCGTGTCGGCGTGCGCGGCAGGGTCGAACTGCGCGCCCAGCGGCGTCACCTTGCCCAGCCTGCTCGGGTAGGCGAACAGGTAGGCGCACACCCCTTCCCCGTCTTCTGCCAGGACGCAGCTGTCGCCGGCTTGCGCCATGCGCGCCAGCACCACCCCGGCCGCTTCCTGCATCGCGGGCGGATAGCAGGCCGCCTGCACGGCGAGGATGGCGTCGAGGTCGGCCGGGCGCATGGCGCGGATGTCGTGGCGATATGCGAACTGCATGATGTCGGGCGAATGAAAACCGGGGATGGTAGCACGCCGCCGGGCGCCTCGTCGTTCGTCGTTCGTCGTCCCACCCTCGTCGTTCGTCGCCCCGCACTTTCACGCCATGGACGGCTTTCCTAGACTTGCCACATTGCCTTATATTGAACAGCAAGGAGAACAGCATGTGGCGCAAGATCATCGACTGGTACCAGGACCTCGAACGTGAACACCTGGCCATCCTGGAGCGGCCGGAGCTGGCTGCGCAGGTGGCGCCGGGCTACCGGCGCAAGCTCGCGGACAACATCGCGGCGATGTCGCCGGTGGACCGCCGGCAGTTGCTCGACTTCTCGCTGACCTACCGCGGCCGGCGTCTCTGGCTCGCGATCGCCAAGCTCGCCGCCGTCTTCACGCTGATTGGCGTGCTGATGGAGCTGATCCTCGGCAAGGGCACCTGGATCGCCCCGATCGTCGCGGCCAACATGGCCGGATTCGGCCTGCTCGCGGGCGCCATCGGTGTCTGGTTCAATTCCGGCCAGGCTTCCATGAACGTGCGCCGCTTCATGATCGGCGTGCTGTGCGGCGTGGCAGGCGCATTCGTCGGCCTTGCGCTGGGCGACGCGCGGCCTTTGGCCGAGCAGATGCCCAAGCTGATGCGCATCGTCCCATTGGTGGCGCTGGTCGGGGTGCTGGCCGGCGTCCCGCTGCTGATGCTGGGGCTGTACCGCCGCCGCCAGCACGCCGCGCTCATGGAACAGCTGCAGCGCGACGCCGAGCGCGAACGCCTGGCGCGCGAACTGAGCGAATCGAAACTGCGCATGCTGCGCGCCCAGATCGAGCCGCACTTCCTGTTCAACACGCTGGGCGCGGTGCAGCAACTTGCCGCCGACGGCGCGCCGCGCGCCGCCGCGCTCACGGCCGACCTGATCGCCTTCCTGCGCGCCAGCTTCAGCGACATGCGCTGCGAGCAGGTCTGCCTGAAAAGCGAATTCGCCACCATCGACGCCTACCTGCGCGTGATGCAGGCGCGCATGGGCGCCCGCTTGCGCTTCGAACTGGACCTGCCCGACGCGCTGGCTCAGCGCGAGGTGCCGAGCATGATCGTGCTGACGCTGGTGGAGAACGCGATCAAGCACGGCATCGAACCCTCCCTGCGCGGTGGCCGGATCCGCGTGAGCGCCGAAGCGGATGGCGACAGCGTGCGCATCCGCGTCCACGACGGCGGCGTCGGGATGAGCGCCACGCCGGGCAATGGCGCCGGCCTGGAGAACGTGCGGCGCCGGCTCGAACTGGCCTACGGCGAACGCGCCGGCCTGGCGCTGCGCGACGCCGAGCCGGGCCTGGTCGCCGAACTCTCGATTCCCCCGTCCAGCAAGGAGAGCGCATGACCCGCGTCCTGATCGCCGAAGACGAACCCTTGATGCGCGAGCGCCTGGCCGGGATGCTGGCCACATGCTGGCCCGAGGCCGAGGTGGTGCTGCAGGCCGAGAACGGCAACGATGCCTGGGACGGCTTTCTCGAGCACGAGCCGGAAGTCGTGTTCCTGGATATCCGCATGCCCGGCCTGTCCGGGCTGGAAGTGGCCGAGCGCATCGGTGACGGTGCCCACGTGGTCTTCGTCACCGCCTACGACCAGTATGCGGTCGAAGCCTTCGATGCCGGCGCGGTCGACTACCTGCTCAAGCCGGTGCAGCAAGACCGCATGGAACGGGCGCTCGCCCGCATCCGCGCCAAGCTGAAGCAGCCGCCGGCCGACCTGGGCGACCTGCTGCGCCACCTCAAGACCGCCCTGCCCGGCGCCCGCACCGAGAAGATGAAGTGGATCAAGGCCACGGTCGGCAAGCAGATCCGCCTGATCGACGTCGACGAGGTGCTGTTCTTCCAGTCCGACACCAAGTACACCCGGGTGGTGCTGCCGGATTCGGAAGCGCTGGTGCGCATCCCGCTGAAGGACCTGCTGGGAGGGCTCGACCGCGACCGCTTCTGGCAGATCCACCGCGCCACCCTGGTGAACGTCGGCGCCATCGCGGCCGTCGAGCGGCTCGATGCCGAACGCATGCAGGTGCTGCTGCGCGGCTGCGCCGAAAAACTGGCGGTGAGCCGGACCTTCACCCACCTGTTCCGCGAGTAACCGGGGCAAGCCCGGGGGAGGCCGCGATCTCGTCATTTCTGGACTTGTAAAATTGCCTCTGTTATATAATTCACACATGGGCGCGAGCCTTCGTCTTGAACAGGGAGGCGCATGACAACGGGCAGCAGCAAGGACGAACGGGAATGCCTGCCGCTCGGCGACCCGATCATCCGCCACTGGCGGGGCGGGATCGACGGCGGGCATCTGGCCCTGAAGGTCGAGAAACGCGTGAACCCGGCAACGGGCTTCACCCACGAGGGCTGACGCGAGCCATGAGGGCGAAGCACATCCTTCTGGTCGACGACGAAGAGGCCATCGTGTACGTCTTCAAGCGCTACCTGGAACGGGCCGGCTACCGGGTGACGGCGGTGGTCGATCCGAACGTTGCGCTGGCCATCGGCAGCGCCGGGGGCGTCGACATGCTCGTCACCGATTTCCGCATGCCGGGCATGACCGGCGCCAGCCTGATCGCCGGCTTGCGCGCGCGCCATCCCGGGCTGCCGGCCCTGGTCGTGACCGGCTACGGCGCCGAAGTCGGGCCGGTGGCGGCCAATGTGCGTGTGCTGAACAAGCCCTTGCCGCCGCAGGACCTGGTCGACGCGGTGGCGCTGGCGCTGCTCCCTGGGCAGACGTGCGCTTCTTGACGGCGCAGCCCGCATCCGCCATGCTGATAGAATAACAACGTCTGCATCGTCCACAAGGCTTGCACGGCGGCGTCCCCCGGCATGCGGCCACCCCTCGCACTGCCGGCCATGCCGTCCGCAACAGCGCAGGCGCCACACTACCTACCGCTCCATCGCCGCAAGAACAGGACGAACGCATGACCCCGAACTCGACTCCGAACGAACGCGCCCGGCCGCCGCACGCGACCGAATACATCCTCAATGCCAGCTGCCGCGCCGGCATCGGCATCGTCGCCGCCGTCGCCACTTTCCTGGCCGAGCGCGACTGCTACATCTGCGCGCTGGAACAGTTCGACGATGATTCCACCGAGCGCTTCTACATGCGTGCCGTGTTCCGGCTGCAGGCCGGCTCGCCGAGCATCGAGAACATTCGCGAGCAATTCGGCGAAGGCTGCGCCGCCCGGCTCCAGATGCAATGGAAGATCCACGACCCTTTGGTCCCGGTCAAGACCGTGATCATGGTGTCGAAGGACGACCACTGCCTCGACGATCTGCTCTACCGCCGCCGCAACGGCGAACTGAACATGTCGATCATGGCGGTGGTGTCGAACCACCTCGACCTGCGTCCCATGGTCGAGCGCGAAGGGATCCGCTTCATCTTCCTGCCGGTGACCAGGGAAAACAAGGCCCAGCAGGAAGCGCGGCTGCTGGAAGTGGTCGAGGAGACCGGCGCCGAGCTGGTGATCCTGGCGCGCTACATGCAGATCCTGTCCGACGAGCTGGCGCGCCGGCTGACGGGCCGCTGCATCAACATCCACCACTCCTTCCTGCCCGGCTTCAAGGGCGCCAAGCCCTACCACCAGGCTTTCGACCGCGGCGTCAAGCTGATCGGCGCCACCGCCCACTACGTGACGCCGGACCTGGACGAAGGCCCGATCATCGAGCAGATCGTCACCCGGGTCGACCACAACTTCCGTCCCGAGCAGCTGGTGCGCGTGGGTCGCGACAACGAATGCATGGCGCTGGCCGCGGCGGTGAAGTTCCACATCGAGCGCCGGGTTTTCCTGCATGGGAACAAGACGATTGTGTTTCGGGGGCCGTGACCAGCGGTTTGGCCTGAATAAGCCATAGCGCTTGCACGTCGTCCCGGCGCAGGCCCACTGCTGTCCGGGATAATCGCTAACTCTACATTAATAGGGGTTTAGGGAAACGGCGGCGGTGTAAGCGTATCCAACAAGCAAACTTTAAGCACTTAACTCGTCGTACGCGCCACTGGCGCCTACGACTTCCGGCGAAGGCCGGAACCCAATCCTGTTGCGGGCCGCTATCGCAGGCCAGGATATTTCACCCAAAATTGGGTTCCCGCCTACGCGGGAACGACGATTTCCGGCTAGATGAAATTATCCCGGACAGCAGTGGGCGCAGGCCGGGACCAGTTCCATTGCGCGGCCTACTGCTTCAGTTTCACGGCATTGCACGCAAACCTGGGCCCCGGCCTTCGCCGGGGCGACGGTCTTGCGGCCGCGAGCTGCTTGTATCGGCATCTCAGCGCCCCGCATCCTTGTCCATGCGCTGCTGCAGCAGCCACAGCCGCGCATACGCCCCCTTGCGGCGCAGCAGTTCGGCGTGGCTGCCCTGCTCGACGATGCGGCCGCGGTCCATCACCACGATGCTGTGCGCGCCCACGATGGTCGACAGGCGGTGCGCGATCACCAGGGTGGTGCGGTCCCGCGACAGCCGGTCGAGTTCGCGCGTGATCGCGTGTTCCGAGTCGGCGTCGAGCGCCGAGGTGGCCTCGTCGAAGATCAGGATGGGCGGATCCTTGAGCACCGCGCGAGCAATCGCGATGCGCTGCTTTTCCCCGCCCGACAGGTTCACTCCGCGCTCGCCCACCGGGGTGTCGTACTTGGCCGGCAGCGAATCGATCACCTCGTCCAGGTGAGCGGCGCGGCAGGCGGCCACCACGTCCTCGCGCGTGCTGCCGCTGCGTCCATAGGCGATGTTGTTGCCGATGGTGTCGTTGAACAGCGCCGTCTCCTGCGGCACCACGCCGATCGCCATGCGCACGCTGGCCGCCTGGCACTGGCGGATGTCCTGGCCGTCCACCAGGATGCGGCCACTGGCCGGGTCGTAGTAGCGCAGCAGAAGGCGCGCCAGCGTCGACTTGCCCGAACCGCTGCGCCCGACCACCGCCAGGGTGGTTCCCGGCGCGATGCGCAGGCTGACGTCGACCAGCACCGGGCGCGCCGCTTCGTAGTGGAAGCTGACGTGTTCGAACACGACTTCGCCGCGACTGGGACGCAAGGGCGGCGCGCCGGGCGGATCGGGGATCTCGGGACGCTCGCGCAGCAATTCGAACAGGCGCTCGGCGTTCACCCAGGCGTCGCGCGCTTCGCGGTAGACGAAGCCGAGCGCGTTCAGCGGCAGGCAGACCTGCAGCGCGTAGGCATTGATCAGGACCAGGTCGCCCACGCCCATGCTGCGGGCCAGCACGGCCTGGCCGGCCAGCACCATGATGGCGGCCACGCCCAGGGCGATGACCGCGCTCTGCCCCACGTGCAGGGTGAACAGGGCGCGCTGGTTGGCGCGGCCGGCCTCGCGCCAGTCGTCCATGATGGCGGCGAAGCGTTCGGCCTCGCGCGCCTCGCCGCTGAAATACTTGACCGTGTCGTAATTGATCAGGCTGTCCGCCAGCCGTCCCTTGGCGGTGGAGTCGAGCTTGTTGACGCGCCGCTGGTAGACCACGCGGCGCGCCGTGAACACCAGCGTGAAGCCGGCGTAGACCAGGAAGGTCGCCAGGATGATGCCGGCGAAACCCGCCGCATAGCGGCTCAGCATGATCGCCAGCACCAACCCGATCTCGACCAGGGTCGGCACGATCGTGAACAGGCCGACCCCGAGCAGGAAGGCGATGCCGCTGGTGCCGCGGTCGATGTCGGGCAGCAGGCTGCCGAGCTTGCGCTGCGCGTGGAAACGCGGCCCCAGCGCGTGCAGGTGGGAGAAGGTCTTCTGCGCGTAGGCCGAGACCGCCGCCAGGGTCACCCGCACGAACAGCAGATCGCGCCACTCGTTGAACAGGGTGGACGAGAAGCGCAGCAGCGCGTAGCCCACCAGCAGGTACAGCGGCAAGGTCGCCGGCAGGTTTACTTGCGAAAAGGCGTCGATGATCCGCTTGAGCAGCAGCGGCACCGCAACGGTGGCCAGCTTGGCCACCAGCAGCAGCACGACCGCCGCCACGATGCGCCAGCGGTGCCGGCCCAGCACCTGCCACAGTTCGGCGCCGATCCGGACGCTCCGCCCCGCTTCCCCATCATCGGCCGCCATCGCGCATCTCCCGCACCCCGATGGGAATTGGACCGGGCGCGCAGCCACAACGTTCCGGCCCGACTCGAGCAGGCCCCGGTATCGCCGCCCGATACCGGAAAGCCCGGCCGGCGCTACTGCGCGCGCCGTGCTTGCGCGCAGCCCGGCGGTCCAGCACGATGCGTCCACCTTCATACCGGAGATCAACATGAAACGTCTCGTCCTCCTTGCCCTGCTCGGCCTGGCCTGCAGCGCCGGCCAAGCAGCCGCTCACGCGGGCCATGCCGGCCAGTCGGAACTGTCGCATGCCGGCGCCAACCTGTCCGGCGTCGTCGTCGGCGGCTCCATCCTGACCCTGGCCGCAACGGGCAGCGTCGTGGTGGCCAGCGTCAGGACGGTCGGTGACGGCCTCGAAGTGGTGCTCGAGAGCGCGGCCGACGCCAGCCGCGCCACGCTGCGCCTGTCCGGCCGGGGCGCCGCCGGCGTTTCGCTCGCCGCCGGCAGCGCCCTGGAGGTGGTGACGGCGTCGACCGGCTACGTGCTGGTGATGTCGGGCAAGGCCCTGGCCTTCCTCCCGAACGAGGCCGGCAAGGCCCTGCTGCACCATTCGAGGGCAGGCTCATGAGCCTGCGTCTGGTCGCCGCCGCCCTGCTGGCATTGGCCGCGGCCGCGCCAAGCCGGGCCGGCCAGTCCTGCGAGGAGCGTCCGCTGGCCGCGCACGAAGTCGTGCTGTCGATGGACCTGGCCCAGCGCACCGTGCAGGCCCTGGAGGCCAGCGGCGCCCGGGTCGCCCTGGTCGCGCGCGCCGGCCAGGACCTGAGCCGCTACCGCCTGCGCTATTCGCACATGGGAATCGCGGTGCGCGACCATCCGAAAGGCCGCTGGACCGTCGTGCACGCGCTGAACGACTGCGGCAGCGCGGTCTCGAGCCTGTACGACGAGGGCATGGGCAACTTCTTCCTCACCGACCTGTACCGCCACGAAGCCCAGCTGGCAATTCCCGGCCCCGAGTTGCAGGCCAGGCTGGCGCAACTGGCGGCCGCCCGCACGCTGCTCCGCCTGCACGAGCCGAACTACAACATGCTGTCGTATGTGTACGCGACCAGGTACCAGAACTCGAACCAGTGGGTGCTCGAACTGCTGGCCGCCGCCGCGGCCCCGCCCGGGCAGGTCGAAACCCGGGCGGAGGCGCAGACATGGCTGCGTTCGATCGGTTACCAGCCGCCCACGGTCGAGGTGCCGGCGGCGGTGCGCCTGGGCGCGCGCATGTTCCGGGCCAACGTCGCCTTCGACGACCATCCCTTCGAGCGCCGCATGGCCGGGAAAATCGACACGGTGAGCACCGATGCCGTGCTGCGCATGCTGCGCATGGTCGACCCGCAGGCCCGTACCTTGACCATCGATTGAAGCGCTCGCGCGCGAATCTACGTGTGTGAACTAACCGAACGGGATCGGGCCGGCGGTTAAGGTAGCAGCTTCGCACACGAAAGGACGGCCATGGACCACTACCAGGAATACCCGATCCGGCTGCGCATCAATGGCCAGGACCGCGAATTTGCGGTCGGCGCCTGGGTGACGCTGCTCGACCTGCTGCGCGAACGCGCGGGCCTCACCGGCACCAAGAAAGGATGCGACCACGGGCAATGCGGCGCCTGCACGGTATTACTGGACGGCAAGCGCATCAATTCCTGCCTGAGCCTGGCGGTGATGCACAACGGCCACGAGGTGACCACGGTCGAGGGGCTGGCCAAGGGCGAGGAACTGCATCCGCTGCAGCAGGCCTTCATCGAGTGCGACGCCTTCCAGTGCGGCTACTGCACTCCCGGCCAGTTGTGTTCCGCGGCCGGGCTGATCGCCGAGGGCCAGGCCAGGAGCGTCGACGACGTGCGCGAACTCATGAGCGGCAACCTGTGCCGCTGCGGCGCCTACCCCCAGATCACCCAGGCGGTGATGCAGGTGATGGGGATCGAGGGCAAGCCCGGCGAAGGCGAAAAGCCCTTCACGACCGGTCCGGTGCTCGCATGAACCCGTTCACCTTTACCCAGGCCAGCGACGTGGACGCCGCGCTGGCCCGCCTGGCAATGCCGGGCGTGCGTCCGATCGCGGGCGGCACCAACCTGCTCGACCTGATGAAGGAAGGCGTGATGCAGCCTGGCGAGCTGGTCGACATCAACGGCCTCGGACTCGACCAGGTGGAAGAAGCGGACGGCGGCGGCCTGCGCCTGGGCGCCCTGGCCCGCAACGCCGACACCGCCTACCACCCGCTGGTGCGCGAACGCTACCCGCTGCTGAGCGCCGCGATCCTGGCCGGCGCCTCGCCGCAGCTGCGCAACATGGCCACCAACGGCGGCAACCTGCTGCAGCGCACCCGCTGCTACTACTTCTACGACGTCGGCACGCCCTGCAACAAGCGCGAGCCGGGCAGCGGCTGCCCAGCCAAGGACGGCTTGAACCGCCTGCACGCGATCCTCGGCACCAGCGAGCACTGCATCGCCACCCACCCGTCCGACATGTGCGTGGCCCTGCGCGCCCTCGACGCCGTGGTCCACGTGCGCTCCCAGAACGGCGAGCGCCAGATCCCGTTCGCCGACTTCCACCGCCTGCCGGGCGAGCACCCCGAGCTCGACACTACGCTCGAACCGGGCGAGCTGCTCACCCACATCACGCTGCCCGAGGCGGTCCGCTTCGCCGGTCACTCTACCTACCTGAAGGTGCGCGAGCGCCTCTCCTATGCGTTCGCGCTGGTGTCGGTGGCCGCCGCGCTCGACCTCGAAGGCGGCAAGGACGGAAAAATCCGCGCCGCGCGCATCGCGCTGGGCGGCGTCGCCCACAAGCCGTGGCGGGTCGAGGAAGCCGAGGCTTCGCTCGAAGGCAAGACGCCCGGCCTGGAGGCCTTCGGCGCCGCCGCCGACATCGTGCTGCGCGGCGCGCGGGGCTACGGCCAGAACGACTACAAGCTCACGCTGGCGCGCAATGCCATCGAGCAGGCCTTGAGCACCGCCGCGCGCGGCACCCGGTACGCGAGCGGAGAACAGCGAGGAGAACGCACATGAGCGACCTGATTCCAGAACTGCGCACCCCGAGCGCGCCCGAGGGCACCGGCCGGGTCCGCAGCGGCATGCCGGTATCGCGCGTCGACGGCCGCGCCAAGGTGACGGGAGCGGCCAAATACGCGGCCGAACACGAGGCCGCGGACCTGCGCTACGGCGTGGTGGTGAGCGGCACCATCGCCCGCGGGCGCATCACGCGCATCGATACCCGCGCCGCCCTGGCCACCCCCGGCGTGGTGGAGGTGCTCACCCACCTGAACCGGCCCAAGGTCCGTTCCTGGGACCTGGCCTACAAGGACATGACGGCCCCGGGCGGCTCGCCCTTCCGCCCCCTGTTCAGCGACCGCATCTTCTACAGCGGCCAGCCTGTGGCCCTGGTGATCGCCGACACCTTCGAGGCGGCGCGCCACGCGGCCCGGCTGGTGGAGGTCGGCTACGAGGAGGAAGCGCACGAGACCAACCTGCTGGCCTCGCTCGACCAGGCCTACAAGCCGCGCGCCCTGAAGGCCGGCTTCACGCCGCCCAGCTCCACGGGCGACGCCGACAAGGCCTATGAACAGGCCGAGGTCAGGATCGAATCGCAGTTCTACCACGGCGTCGAGCACCACAACCCGATGGAGATGCACGCCACCACCGTGGTGTATGGCGAGGACGGCCACCTGACCATCTACGAGAAGACCCAGAGCTCGCAGAACAACCGCTGGTACGTGTCGCGCGCCTTCGGGATCAAGAAGGAGAAGGTCACGGTGCGCAACCCCTACGTGGGCGGCGCCTTCGGGTCCGGCCTGCGCCCCCAGTACCAGTTGCCACTGGCGGTGATGGCGGCGCTCAAGCTCAAATGCTCGGTGCGGGTGGTCTTGACGCGCCAGCAGATGTTCAGCTTCGGGCACCGCCCCGAGACCTGGCAGAAGGTCAAGCTGGCCGCCAACAGCGAGGGCAAGCTGCAGGCCATCGTGCACGAGGCCATCCACGAGACCTCGCGCCTGGAAGACTATGTCGAGGTGGTGGTCAACTGGTCGGGCCAGCTGTACGCCTGCGACAACATCAAGCTGGGCTACAAGCTGGTGGCCCACGACCGCCATTCGCCGATCGACATGCGCGCTCCCGGCGCGGCGCACGGCATGCACGCCCTGGAGGTGGCGATGGACGAACTGGCCTACAAGCTGCGCATGGACCCGCTGGAATTCCGGCGCCTGAACTATGCCGACCGCAATCCGCTCGAGGACAAGCCTTATTCGACCAAGGAGCTGAGCCAGTGCTACGACAAGGGGGCCGCACGCTTCGGCTGGCAAGACAGGCCGATCGAACCGCGTTCGATGCGCGACGGCGAGGAGCTGGTCGGCTGGGGCATGGCCACCGGCATGTGGGATTCCCTGGTGATGCTGGCCCGGGTCAGCGCCGTGCTGCATGCGGACGGACGCCTGGTGGTGAGCAGCGCGGCCTCGGACATCGGCACCGGCACCTATACGGTCATGTCGATGATCGCGGCGGAAGCGCTGGGCCTGCCCATGGAACGGGTCACTTTCCAGCTGGGCGACTCGACCCTGCCCTTCGCGCCGGTCGAGGGGGGCTCCTCGCACGTGACGACGGTCGGCGGCGGCGTGCAGGGCGCCTGCGACAAGCTGAAAAAAACCCTGATCAAGATGGCGAAGAACATGCCTGGTTCGCCGCTCGCCAGGGCGCGCACCCAGGACCTGGAATTCGCCGACGGCACCGTACGCCTGCGCAACCGGAGCGAGACCGCGGTGCAGCTGCGCGAGGTGCTCGATGCGGCCGGCGTCGACCGGGTCGAGGAAAAGTTCTTCATGAAGCCCTCGCTGCTCAAGCAGCGCAAGTACACCCGCGCCGTGCACTCGGCCGTGTTCTGCGAGGTGCGGGTCAACGAGAAGCTCGGCATCGTGCGCGTGACGCGCGTGGTGAGCGCCGTGGCGGCCGGCCGCATCATCAGCGCCAAGACCGCCGCCAGCCAGGTGGTCGGCGGCGTGGTGTGGGGAATCAGCCAGGCGCTGCACGAGGAAAGCTTCACCGACCACCGCTTCGGGCGCTTCATGAACCACAACTACGCCGAATACCACGTGGCGGTGAACGCGGACGTGCACGATATCGAGGTGATCTTCGCGGACGAGGAGGACCGCATCGTCAGCGAGCAGCTCGGCGCCAAGGGCGTGGGCGAAATCGGCATCGTGTCGGTGGCGGCGGCGATCAGCAACGCGATCTTCCACGCCACCGGCAGGCGCCTGCGCGGCACCCCGATCACCCCGGACAAGCTGCTGCTGGGCGAACACGAGATACCGGTGCCGGAGCCGGCCCAGGCTAGATAGGGGGTCATTTCCTAACGAACAACTACTGTTCCGCCATGCTCTACGGGTTTCCACGTAGTTGCTAACCCGTCTATTTACTGGTACAACAAAGCCTGCGTATGCACATGCTCGGCGTGCGCAGGCCTGCCGGCTTGTGGCCTGCGTCCCGGCTTCTCGAGTGTGTTCCTGCATCGCCCATACTAAAAACCTGGCTCAACGAGTTTAGAGGACGACACCATGAAAACCACCTTCCTGCGCAGCGTCGCGGCCATCGCCCTGGTCGGCGCGGCGTTCGCAGCGCACGCCCAGAACTACCCCACCAAGACCATCACCATGATCGTGCCCTTCGCCGCCGGCGGACCGACCGACACCGTGGCGCGCCTGGTGGCCCAGTCGATGGGCAACACCCTGAAGCAGCAGATCATCATCGAGAACGTCGGCGGCGCCGGCGGCACCATCGGTGCGGCGCGCGTGGCCAAGGCCGCTCCCGACGGCTACACCATCTTCCTGCACCACATCGGCCACTCGACCGCGCCGGCCCTGTACCGCAAGCTGAGCTACAACGCGATGGGCGACTTCGAACCGATCGGCCTGGTCACCGACGTGCCGATGACCCTGATCGCCAAGAAGGACTTCCCGGCCAAGGACTTCAAGGAACTGCTGGCCTACGTGAAGGCCAACAAGAGCAAGGTCACCTATGCCAATGCCGGCCTGGGTTCGGCCTCGCACCTGTGCGGCATGCTGTTCCAGACCGCCATCGGCGTCGACCTGACCACCGTTCCCTACAAGGGCACCGGCCCGGCCATGAACGACATGCTGGGCGGCCAGGTCGACCTGATGTGCGACCAGACCACCAACACCACCAGCCAGATCAAGAGCGGCAAGGTCAAGGTCTACGGCGTGACCACCAAGGGGCGCCTGGCCTCGATGCCGAACGTGCCGACCATGAGCGAAGCCGGCCTGCCGGGCTTCGAAGTGGCCGTGTGGCACGGCATGTATGCGCCGAAGGGCACGCCGAAGCCGGTCATCGACACCCTGTCGAACGCCCTGCGCACCGCACTGAAAGACCCGACCGTCAAGCAGCGCTTCGCCGACCTCGGCACCGAGCCGGTGGCGGACAAGCGCGCTACGCCGGAAGCCCTGCGTACCCACCTGAAAGCCGAGATCGACCGCTGGGGCCCGATCATCACCAAGGCCGGCCAGTACGCCGACTGACCGCGCAGCACGGACGCGGCCGGCTGCGCGGGGATGCGTCCCGCGCAGCCGTTTCGTTATCACACAACAACAAGCAACAAGGGGTTCGCAGTGGCTTCCATCGTCCGCCATCCGAAGAATTTCTGGATCGGCATTATCTTCCTGTGTTTCGGCATCGCCGCCATCGTCCTCATCGGGGACAACGAAATGGGCAGCGCTGGCCGCATGGGTCCGGGCTATTTCCCGACCGTCCTGGGCGGCCTGCTGTCCGTCGTGGGCCTGGCCGGCATCATCCGCGCCTTCATCGGCCGCCGCTCCGAGGCGCATGACGCGATCGGCACCTTCCACATCAAGGACATCGTCATCATCCTGGGCGCGGTGATCCTGTTCGGCGTCCTGATGCGCGGGGCCGGCCTGGCCGCCGCCGCCTTCGTGCTGGTCATGCTCAGCTCCTTCGCCAGCAAGCAGTTCAGCCTGAAGGGCTCGCTTCTGCTCGCGGTCGGCCTGTCCATCTTCGCCGTGCTGCTGTTCGTCAAGTTGCTCGGCCTGCCGATGCCGGTCGTCGGACCCTGGCTGGGAGGGATGTAAGACATGGAGATCTTCACCAACCTGGGACTGGGCCTGGAAACGGCCTTCACCCTGACCAACCTGTTCTACTGCCTGATCGGCGTTTTTGTCGGCACCGCGGTCGGCGTGCTGCCGGGCCTGGGCCCGATCGCCACCATCGCCATGCTGCTGCCGGCGACCTTCGGCCTGCCGCCGGTGTCGGCGCTGATCATGCTGGCGGGTATCTACTACGGCGCCCAGTACGGCGGCTCGACCACCGCGATCCTGGTCAATCTGCCCGGCGAATCGTCCTCGGTCGTGACCGCCCTGGACGGCTACAAGATGGCCAGGAACGGCCAGGCCGGCAAGGCGCTCGCCACCGCGGCGATCGGCTCCTTCTTCGCCGGCACGGTGGCCACCATCCTGCTGG
Source organism: Massilia sp. (assembly GCF_046293535.1). NCBI lineage: Bacteria > Pseudomonadati > Pseudomonadota > Betaproteobacteria > Burkholderiales > Oxalobacteraceae > Massilia > Massilia sp. The sequence continues at coordinate 56,229 of NZ_JBKBOV010000011.1, forward strand.
CCCTGTTCGCGCCGCCGCTGGCCGACCTGGCGCTGAAATTCGGCCCGGCCGAGTATTTCTCGCTGATGGTGCTGGGCCTGGTGGCCTCGGTGGTGCTGGCCAGCGGTTCTCTGCTCAACGCGATCGGCATGGTGATCCTCGGTCTGCTGCTCGGCCTGATCGGCACCGACGTCAACTCGGGCGCGCAGCGCTACACCTTCGACAAGCCGGAACTGGCCGACGGCATCAACTTCGTGATCGTCGCGATGGGCATGTTCGGCATCGGCGAGATCATCCGCAACCTCGAGCACGGCGAAGACCGCAACGTCCTGATGAAGAAGGTCCAGGGCCTGATGCTGAGCAAGGACGACTTCAAGCGCATCCTGGCGCCGGTCCTGCGCGGCACCTTCCTCGGCTCGGCGCTGGGCATCCTGCCCGGCGGCGGCGCCATGCTGGCCTCGTTCTCGGCCTACTCGATCGAGAAGAAGGTCTCGCCCAACGCCAAGAACTTCGGCAAGGGCGCCATCGAGGGCGTGGCGGCGCCGGAAGCGGCCAACAACGCCGGCGCCCAGACCTCGTTCATCCCGATGCTGACCCTCGGCATTCCGTCCAATCCGGTGATGGCGCTGATGATCGGCGCGATGATCATCCAGGGCATCCAGCCGGGTCCGGCCGTGATGTCCGAGCAGCCGGCACTGTTCTGGGGCCTGATCGTGTCGATGTGGTTCGGCAACCTGTTCCTGGTGGTGCTGAACCTGCCGATGATCGGCCTGTGGGTCAAGATGATCCTGGTCCCCTACCACCGCCTGTATCCGGCGATCCTGATGTTCTGCGCGATCGGGGTGTTCAGCCTGAACAACAACGAGTTCGACATCTGGCTCATGGCCCTGTTCGGCCTGTTCGGCTACATCTGCGCCAAGCTGGGCGCGGAACCGGCGCCCATGCTGCTCGGCTACATCATCGGCCCGATGATGGAGGAATACCTGCGCCGCGCGCTGCTGCTCTCGCACAGCGACCCGATGGTGTTCCTGCGCAGCCCGATCAGCGCCACCATGCTGGCGATGGCGGCCATCGCGCTGATCATCGTGACGCTGCCGGCGCTGCGCAAGAAGCGCGAAGAGGCGTTCCAGGAAGAGTGAAGTTTTTCGTAGGGTGGGCGGATTCTCCGCCCACCCTACCACTGCCAAACCCTAGAACAGCGCGCCCTGCGGGCTGGTCAGGCGCGTGAAGCTGTCGCCGAGAAAAGGCAGGATCGCATCCGCAATCGGTTCGAGCTGCTTGGTGAGGTAATGCTCGTAGTCGATCGGCGCGCGGCGCAGTTCCAGCGGCTCCGGCCCCGCGGTGGTCATCACGTAGCGGATCCAGCCGCCGCGCCGGTATTGCGCCGGCCGTCCCTGGGCGGTATGGAAATCGTCGGCCATGCGCGCGGCCCGGACATGTGGCGGCACGTTGCGCTCGTACTCGTCGAGCGGGCGGCGAAGGCGCTTGCGGTAGACCAGCAGTTCGTCCAGTTCGCCGCGCAGCGTGCGCGCCACGTAGTCGCCTACCCAGGCTTCGTAGGGCTCGCCCTTGAAGATGCGCAGGTAGAGCTCCTGCTGGAACTGCTGCGCCAGCGGCGACCAGTCGGTGCGCACCGTCTCCAGGCCCTTGTACACCATCTCCTCGCTGCCGTCCGCGTGCAGCACCAGGCCGGCGTAGCGCTTCTTGCTGCCTTCGTCGGAACCGCGCACGGTGGGCATCAGGAAGCGCGCGTAATGGGTGTCGAATTCCAGCTCCAGGTGTGAGGCCAGCCCGTACTGCGCCTCCAGGTGCTCGCGCCACCAGCCGTTGACGTGATCGACCAGCGCCTGCCCGATGCGCTCCGCTTGCTCCCGCCCGTGCGCCCGGCCGAGCCAGACGAAGGTCGAGTCGGTGTCGCCGTAGATCACGCCGTAGCCCTGTTCCTCGATCAGCGCGCGGGTCCGGTGCATGATCTCGTGGCCGCGCATGGTGATCGAGGACGCCAGGCGCGGGTCGAAGAAGCGGCAGGCAGTCGTGCCGAGCACGCCGTAGAAGGCGTTCATGATGATCTTGAGCGACTGCGACAGCGGCGCGTTGCGCGCGCGCTTGGCCGCTTCGCGCCCCTCCCACACGTCGCGCACGATGCCCGGCAGGCAGTGTTTGGTGCGCGAGAAGCGTCCGCCGCGAAAGCCCGGCACGGTACGCTCCTCCGGCTCGGCCAGGCCAGCCACCAGCCCGACCGGGTCGATCAGGAAAGTACGGATGATCGAGGGATACAGGCTCTTGTAGTCCAGCACCACCACCGAGTCGTACAGCCCCGAGCGCGAATCCATCACGAAGCCGCCGGGGCTGTCGCCCGCCGCCACGTCGCCGATGTTGGGCGCGACGAAACCCTGGCGGTGCATCAGCGGCATGTAGCGGTGCTCGAAGGCCGCCACCGAGCCGCCGCTGCGGTCCACCGCCAGGCCGGTGACGCTGGCCCGCTCCAGCAGGAAGCGGATCAACTCGGTCTTCTCGAAGATGCGGGTGACCAGTTCGCAGTCCTTCAGGTTGTAGAAGGCCAGCGCCGGCTTGTCCTCGGCAAACATGCGGTTGATCTCGTCCATCCGGCTGTAGGGATTGTCGATCGCCTTGCCTTCGCCCAGCAGGCTTTGCGACACCGACTCCAGGCTGAAGGAGGGAAAGCTGTAGGTGGCCGAGCGCAGCGCCTCGATGCCGTCGATGACCAGGCGGCCCGCGATCGACACGAAATAGTGCTCCGAGCGCCCGTGCTCGCGGGTCTCGATGGCGCTGCCGTCGCGGCCCAGGCGCAAGGGACGCCCCAGGCGTTCCGCGGCCTGCACCAGCATGCGCAGGTCGAACTGGATCACGTTCCAGCCGATGATGGCGTCCGGGTCGTGCTCGCGGATCCACGCTTCCAGCCGCTCGAGCAGCTCGGCGCGGCTGGCGCAGTAGTCGAGCCGGAAGTCCAGCTCGCGCGGCTCCCCGTTCGGCTCGCCCAGCATGTAGACCTGGCGCTGCCCGCAGCCCTCCAGGCCGATGCAATACAGTTCGCCGTGCTGGTTGGTCTCGATGTCGAGGGAAGCGAGGCGCAAGTGCGGGCGGTAGTCGCCGTCCGGCTTCAGCTGGGCGTCGAGGACCAGCGCCGGATCGCGCGGGTCCGGCCTGCCGTGCACCACGACCGGCGCGGTGATGAAGCGCTCCATCAGGTAGCGTTCGGGCGGGCGCACGTCGGCCTCGTAGACGGCGACGCCGAACTCGCGCAGGCGCTTTTCCAGCCGCAGCAGCTGGCGGTACTGGCGGCAGTACAGGCCGAGCACCGGACGGTGGTGGAAGTCGCACAGTGACAATTCGCGCAGCTCCCAGCCCTTCCTTTCGCCGTGCAGCGCCAGTTCGGCCGCTTCGCGCTGCTCGAGCGGGAGAAAGGCGACCGGCGTCTGCGCCGGCAGGCGCACGCGGCGCGGCCCGTGTTCGGTGGCGACCCAGAATTCGACCTCGACGCCGCCATCGAGGTCGCGCCAGTGGCGGGTCAGCAGGAAGCCCTGGAAGGATGCGGTGTCCATGGGGGCTAGGTGAAACGCGCCAGCTCCGCCTCGCTGAAGCCGGCCTGGCGCCGCGCCTCGATGTTGAAGGGCCCCTTCAGCACCGGCGCCTTGTAGCGCACGGTCAGCTCGCCATAGGTCGGCACCGGGTCGAGCCCGCGCAGGGCGCACAAGTGCAGGTACCAGCGGTTGCCGATCTCGACGTGGCCGACCTCGTCGCGCAGGAGCACGTCGAGGATGGCGGCGGCGGCCGCGTCGCCGGCCTGGGCCAGCTTGGCGCGCAACGGCGGGATCGCGTCGAGCCCGCGCGCTTCGAGCGTGCGCGGCACCAGGGCCATGCGCGCCAGCACGTCGCCACGGGTTTTTTCCACCATCTCCCACAGGCTGTCGTGGCCCGGGAAGTCGCCGTAGGCGTAGCCGAGTGTGGCCAGGTGGGCGCACAGCATATTGAAATGCAGCGCTTCCTCGCTCGCCACCCGCAGCCAATCGGTATAGTAGGCCGGCGGCATGCCGGGGAAGCGCCACAGGGCGTCGAGCGCCAGGTTGACCGCGTTGAATTCGATGTGGGCAAGCGCGTGGACCAGCATGGCGCGGCCCTCCACGGTGGCCATCGAGCGCCGTCCGACCAGGCGCGGCGGCACCAGTTCGGGCCGGGCCGGACGGCCGGGAATGCCGGCGGGCGCGGCCAGCGCGGCATCGATGTCGACGCGCCAGTCGCCTGCGCGCTGTGCGGCGCACATCGCCGCCACGCCCGCGCACTTGGCGGCGGGGTCGGTTTCGAGCAGGAATTGCAGAGCGCATGCGCGAAGCTCCAGCGGTTGCGCCATCGTCAAGCCTCAGGTAGATCGGAAAGGCGCTAGTGTACCAAAAGGCGGCCGGCCGCCACCGGCTGGGTTACCATGATGGCATTGCCATCGACCCGAGCAGCCATGCGCCCCGACCATCCCGCCCTCCTGATCATCGACATGCAGCAATGCATGGCCAGCCCGGACGCCGGCGCCCGCAACAACCCGCAGGCCGAGGCCAACATCGATACGCTGCTGGACGCATGGCGCTCGCGCGCGGCGCCCGTGGTCCACGTGCGCCACATCTCGCGCTCACCAGGCTCGGGCTTCGCTCCCGGGCAACCCGGCGCCGGTTTCCAGCCGGTGTTCGCGCCGCGTCCGGGCGAGCACGTGGTCGAGAAAAACGTGCCGGATGCCTTCATCCTCTCGGGCCTGGAACGCTGGCTGCGGGTGCGCGGCATCGAACGCCTGGTGGTCGCCGGGGTCAGCACCAACATCTCGGTGGAATGCAGCGTGCGCAGCGCCGGCAATCTCGGCTTTCAGGTGAGCGTGGCGGCGGACGCCTGTTTCACCTTCGCTCGCCGCGACCATGCGGGGGCGCTGCGCAGCGCCGACGAGGTGCATGCGATGTCGCTGGCGAACCTCGCCGGGGAATACGCCACGATCCTGTCGACGTCCGAGGCGCTTCGCTTGCTCGATTGAGTCGCCTCAAGCACAGTCTACCCGTTTGACATTGTGACAAGGGCTCCAAGCTTGCTACACTGGCCGGCCGGACATTCCGTCCATCGCCAGGCCCACCGCAAAGGAAGCGTGCCATGTTCGCTCGTCCTGACCTGCAGTCCCGCCTCATCCTCGCCACCTGCGCCTTCGGCGCCGAAGTCCTCCACCTCGGCTGGGAATTCAGCCATGGCGGGGTGCCGGCGCACCATCTGCTGAACAATCCGGAACTGCCCGCCATCTCCAACTGGTGGGGGCTGCTGGTCGTACCCTTGCTGGTCTGGTTCCTGGTGGGGCGCATCCAGCGCCGCGCCGCCACCCTGGTGCAAACGGGCAGCCGGGAACGCTTTCGTACCCTGGTCCGGGTCCGCTTCGGCGTGGCCTTCGTGTGGGCCGGCGCATTGGCGCTGGCTTTCAGCTTCGGGCATCCGGCCGTGAGCTGGATCTTCTTCGGCGCCTTCGGCACGGCCATCCTGGCGGGCGCCTGGCGCGCCGAGTACGTGCTCGGCTTCGCGCTGGGCATGACTTTCAGCTTCGGGGCCGTACTGCCGGTGCTGGTGGCCTCGGTCATCGCGGCCTGCGCGTTCGTCGTGCACCTGCTCGTCGGGGCGGTGCTGCGGCTGGTGCGGGGTGGCCGGGCGCGCGGTGCCGCTCTGCCCTGAAGTCCATCTTGCCACAGCTCGCAGGACGGGCGGAAGGGCATGGTCCGGGCCAGTGGTCCTTTGCTCTCATGCGCGTCGCAGAATCGCGGGAATGACCATCAAGGCAAGGTGTACTTCCCAAAGATGAAGAACAGGTTACCGGTATTGCGTATACCCGGCGCGAACGTTGTCATTAGCGATAAACGGCCGACCTCGACGGACATCAGCGGAAGTGCTCCGGGAATCGGAAGGTAGCGCCTCACATCGTGGCGTGCCGTGATGAACGCTGTGTATCCGACATTCAATGATGCTTCGCCCACTCGAGCAAGCGGGTAAAGCCGGGCATAGCCCATCGCTGGCTCAGGCTTACGATACGAATCGTTGAACACCATCGCATAGAGTCCGTGCCATCCGCCTTGTGCATCCTTGAAGCTACGGCCATAGCCCAGGCCGAACGTGGCCTCATTGAAGGATGCCACCCTTTGTGGACTGTAGGCGTGCCGTAGGTGGTGCGTGTGCAGCGGCAGATAGATATCGGTATCGCCCTCATTCCAGATGCGCGAGGCTTCTGAAGCTGCGGCGCTTCTGAACGAAGAGATGATGCCTGGTTCCGCGGCGTATACATGCGCTGTGCCACTCATGGCGAGAAACACGGCAAGCGACATGCGACTCATCGAGACTGCCCAGTGTTCAACTTCTACCTCCTGTAGAGCCGCAGCTTGCTGCGAATGTCGAAGATCATCGGCGCGCGTGGTCGGCGGCCCTCTTATGCTTGTGCGCCGGTCTTTTCTCTCGTATCCATTGGGAAAAGAGCAGTGTCGTCGCAGATATCAAAAAAGCCGTGCCAAACGGTGAGCTGTCACCCTGCCCCAGGCGATCGACAGAAACGGCGAACAGTATGGCGACGCAAGTGTAGCGGATCGGCGATTCCTTGCTCATGAGATCTCGCGTCCGGTCGCCCGCAAGACTGCATAGGCATGCATGCACGATACCTTGTGGAAGACGTGTGCCGGCATGTCGATGGAGCGCAAGGGGCTGCCGGCGTCGACGACCATGCCGGACCAGACGAGCACGATCTGCAGGTCTAGCGGAAGAAGGTTCTACATCTGCCTGAACAAATGCGCATACACCGGACTCACCCGCGGCTTCTCGGGCCGGTTGCGCAGGTTGAGCATTACCTTGCCCATCGCATCGCGCCCGGCGCTGGCCACGCAGCCCATGTTCACCACGGTGCTGCGATTGACCTGGCGGAACTGCACCGGATCGAGCTGCGGCAGCAGTTCCTTGAGCGGCACCCGGATCAGGGCTTCGCTCTCCGCCGTGGCGACGTTGACGTACTTGTCGGTGGCCTGGAAGAACACCACGTCGGCGACCGGGATCATGCGCACCATGTTGCCGACCGCCGCGCGCACGATGGTGAGGCGTTCCGGACCGGGCGCGGCCGGCACCAGGGCCTGCAGGCGGCCCACCAGCTCGGCCAGCGCGTCGCCCGCGTCCGGCTCCTGGCGGCGCGCCAGCAGGCCCTGCAGGCGCTCGACGGTGCGCGCCAGGCGCGCCTCGTTCACCGGTTTGAGCACGTAGTCGGCGGCCGCCTGTTCGAAGGCCTGCACGGCGTAGTCGTCGTAGGCGGTCACGAACACCACGTGCGGGAACGGCGCAGGCCCCTCCCAGCGCTCGGCCAGCTCCTCGGCCGCCTCGATGCCGGTCTGGCCGGGCATCTTGATGTCCATGAACAGCACGTCGGGCCGGGTCGCCAGCGCCTGCTCGACGGCGGCCACGCCGTTGGGGGCGGTGGCGACGATCTCCAGTTCCGGCCACAGGTTCGTCAGCAGGCGGGCCAGGGTCGCGGCCAGGATCGGTTCGTCTTCTGCAATCAGGGCGCGGACGTTCATGCGGTCTCCAGGGGTAAGGTAAGGCGGACAAGGGTGCCTTGCGGCGCCGCGGGGGCGAGCAGGACGCCGGCGCGTTCGCCGTACAGCACGCGCAGGCGTTCTCGGGTGGTGGCCAGGCCGACGCCGCCGCCGCCATGGGTGGACTGGCCGAGGCCCAGGCCGGTATCGAGGATGCGGATGTCGAGCAGGCCGTCGCGCTCCTCGGCCGAGATGCGCACGTCGCCGCCCTCGATCTTCGGTTCCAACCCATGCACGATCGCGTTCTCGACCAGGGGCTGGAGCAGCATCGGCGGCAACTTCGCCCGGCGCAGCGTGGGCGGCAGCTCGAGCCGGTAAGCCAGGCGCGCGCCCATGCGCACCTGCATCAGGCCCAGGTAGGCGTCCATGGCGGCGAATTCCTCGGCCAGCGTGGTGCTTTCCGAGCGCGCCGCGCCCAGCGTGGCGCGCAGGTACTGGATCAGCTGGTCGAGCATGCCGTTGGCGCGCTCCGGATCGATCGCGATCAGGCCCTGCAGGTTGGCCAGGGTATTGAACAGCATGTGCGGCTCGATCTGGGCCTGCAGCAGGCGCAGCTGCGCCTGCAGGGCCTGGCGTTCGATGGTTTCGGCGCGAAGCCGCGCTTCGTGGTGGGCGCGCTCGATGCCTTGCACGCGTTCGCGGTGCACCACCAGCAGGCTCATGGTGACCAGCCCGAGAAAAGTGAAGGCCACGTAGCTGAGCCGGCCCACGCTTGGATACTCGGCCAGGCCCGGCACCGTGTCGCCGAGCAGCGCGCCGGCCAGGTGAACGCCCGTGAAATGCGCCGGCCCCGCGACCAGCAGCATCACGCCGACCAGCGCCAGCCAGCGGCCGGGATGCCCGTCCAGCACGGGCCAGAAGCGCAAGCGCGCCAGGTCGACCACGGCGAAGCCGGGCACGCCGATGCACAGCGAATACACCAGTTGCTCGAACAGGGTCTCGGGCTTGGCGATCAGGAGCACGATCAGGACCGCGGCGAGGGCGCTGACCAGCGCGGAGAGCCGGATGTCGCGCGCCAGCGTGGGCAGGATAGAGGGCTCGGCAAGCGCCGGGGCCGGGGTGGTGTGGGTCAGGCTGCTCATGCGGTCTCGTTCGTGTCTGTTGCCGATATGGCCAGCATTCTGCCGAGACCTTATCGGCTCGGCAAGCCGGAAGCGATGAACCGGCATTTCCCGGGCGCGAACCGGCATCCCGGTCGACCGGAATCCCACTCAGCGGTAGGGAAATCGCCCATGAAATATGTCACCGGCGCCTCTTTCCTGTAGGATAGCGCCTTTGCCCGGCAGGGGCTCAGCTCGCCCTGCCCTGCAAGGCATTATCACGATAACCAGCATCGCGAACCGGACCGAGCCGGGTCGCCGGAAGTGTATGGAACCAACCCCGCAAGCGCGCGGCACTGCGCGCCGCCCTATCGCTATCGCCTGCGCCGCCATCGTGCTGGCCATCGCGTGCGCCGAGACCGTGCGCTGGAACCAGGCGCGCGCCGCCGCCGCGCCCTCGACGGCGCCTGCCCTCATGCCGGGCCGGGTGGCCCTGTCCGAACTGTCGCGCTCGCTCATTCCCATGCCGCGCGACACGCCCTCGGCCCATGCCAGCGCCATGGCCACGCTGCCCGGCGACCGCTTGATCACCTTCTGGTGGGCCGGCAGCCGCGAGAGCGGCCCGGACGTCAAGGTGTATGCGTCGCAATGGCAGAACGGCAAATGGGGCCAGCCCTGGATGGTCGCCAGCCGTGAAACGCTGGGCGAGGCCCTCGGTTTCGGCGTGCGCCGCATCGGCAACCCGGTGGCCTGGACCGGCCCGGACGGCAGGATCCACCTGTACGTGGTCGCCACCGGCCTGGGCGGATGGGCGGCTTCGCGCGTGGCCCACCTGGTTTCCAGCGACGAGGGCGCCAGCTTCGCGATGAAACGCGTGCTGCCGATGTCGCCGCTGTTCAATACGAGCGTACTGGTGCGCACCAATGCGGTCGGCCTGGTCGACGGCGGCTGGTGGCTGCCGGTGTACTTCGAGATCGGCATCAAGTACCCGATGATGATGGCCTTCGGGCCGGATGGCGAACCCACCGGCCTGGGACGCATCGGCGAGCGCACCACCACGCTGCAGCCGGCGATCGTTCCGGTGTCCCCGACCGAGGTGCGCGCCTGGATGCGCGATGCCAGCGACGAGCGCCGCGTGCAGCATGCCCTCAGCCGCGACGGCGGCGCCAGCTGGGAAGACCTGCCGCCCCTGGCGCTGAACAACGAGAACACCTCGATGGCGGCGCTGCGCCTGTCCAACGGCGAGTTCCTGATGCTGCACAACCACATCGTCGACGGCGGCGGCTCGCGCAGCCTGCTGCGCCTGTCGCTCTCGAGGGACGGCCATAGCTGGCGCACCGTGGCCGACGTGGCCGGCGGCGGCAAGGGCGACGAATTCTCCTATCCCACCATGCAGCAGGTCGGCCAGGAGCTGCACCTCACGTACACCTTCCAGCGCCAGGCGATCGCCCATCATCGCTACCGGATCAGCATTGGGGAGAGCATTTGATGATCCTGCCCGAACTTTCGCTGCAATTCGTGTATGCCCGCCTGGCGTGGGCGCTGGTGCTGGCGGCGCTGGTCGTCGCGCTGTGGCCGGCGTCCTGGCGCCTGCCCCGGCGGGCCCTGGGCGCGCTGCTCGGCGCCTGCCTGCTGCTGATGTTCCTGCCGGGGGCGGCTTCGCCCGCCTGGCACCTGGGCCTGGCCTTCCAGTATCCGAGCGCACTGCTGGCCGGCCTGTGCCTGGTCAAGCTGCACGAACGCTCGCGCATCGTCGCCGGCCCGGTACGGGCCGCGCTGTCGCCATTGCTGGCCGCGCCGCTGGCCCTCGTCGGCCTGCTGCTCTACCTCGACGCCTTCGGCCTGGTCGCGGGCGGGTATTACTACGCCGGCTTCGGCGGCGCCGCGGCGCTGGGCGCGGTGCTGCTGGCCGGCGCCTGCGCGCTGCTCGCCGCGCGCGGCCGCTTCAAGCCGCAGGTCGCCGCGCTGCTCGGCGCGCTGGCCCTGTTCTCGTTCGCGCGCCTGCCGAGCGGCAACCTGTGGGATGCGCTGCTCGACCCGCTGCTGTGGGGCTGGGCGCTGGTCACCCTGTTGCGGGCCGCCGTGCGCGCCGTGCTGGGCGCCCGCGCGCGCCGGGCGCCTTCCGCTGCCGAACCGGCGCTGCAAGCGGCCGGTACCGAACCGATTTCATCAATGAAGGAGTAGTCTGTGGCAAACAAGAAGTGGTATCTCCATCCCGTCATCGCCACCGGGATCGTCATCAACACCTTCGTGCTGCTGCTCGCGCTGGCCCTGGCCGGCAACCCGGCCGGCATGGACCGCCTGCTGGTGGAAGACGGCATCGTCGAATGGATGCAGTTCCTGTGCTTCAGCGCGATCGCGGGCCTGCTCGGCTTCGCATTCACCGAGCGTCTCAAGCGCAGCGACCGCGGTGTCCTTGAATTGCTGACCCTGGGCGGCCTGAGCCTGCTGTGCGCGCTGGCGGCCCTGGAAGAGATCAGCTGGTTCCAGCGCATCCTCAACGTCCAGTCCTCGGAATTCTTCCTGCAGCATAACCGCCAGGGCGAGACCAACATCCACAACCTGGCCATGGGCGACGGCAGCTTGCACAAGAACGTGCTGCTCAAGCTGATCTTCATCACCGGCATGATCCACAACCTGATCCTGCCGCTGGTGGCGCGCGCCAAGCCGGGCGTGCAGGCCTGGGTCGAGAAGATGGGCCTGTACCTGCCGCCGCTGTCGGCCTCGGTTCCTTACCTGGTGCTGGTGGCGCTGTCGCATCTGCTGGTCGACCATCCGCGCAAGGGCGAACTGGGCGAGATGTTCGGTGCGGTGCACTACATGGCGACCGTGTTCGGCGCCTATTACGTCGGCGTGGCCTACAAGCGTCCGGCGCTGTTCGAGCATCCCGCCGACGTCGTGCGGGTGTCGAAACTGTTCGCGCTGTGGATGCTGTTCCTGTTGCTCAACGGCTGGATGCTGAGCGCGGGCGCCGGCGCCGTGGTCGGCTGAGCGATGTGAATCGCCACGGTGGGCGGCATGGCCGCCCACCGCCGTTTTAGAAGCCGTAGTTCATGCGGGCATAGATGAAGCGCCCCGCCCGTCCGAACGGCGCGTAGTTCGCGAATGGGGTGTTGCCCGTCGTGTTCAGCGCCGGCGGCTGGGTCTCCGGATACTGGTCGAACAGGTTGTCCGCCCCCAGCGCCAGGCTCAGTTTCGGCGTGAACGCATAGCGCGCCTCGATGTCGACCAGGGTCTTCGGATCCATCCAGAAGTCCAGCGCCGCGGTGGTGCCGGGCGAGAGCACCTTGCCGTAGCGGGTGGCGCGGAAGGTCGCACCCCACTGCCCCAGCTTCCAATTCACGTTCGCACTGAGCTTGTTCTCCGGCTGGCCCTTCTCGAGCGACAGCACGTTCAGGCGGTCGAACAGCACCGGCGCCGGGTTCAGGGCGCTCAGCTGCGCCGTCACCGGCACCTTGGTCACCTTGGTGTCCGTGAAGTTGCCCGCTACGGTGAAGTCGAAGTTGCCGGCAGTGGCCGTGCGCATCGGCCAGCTCACCACCACGTCCACGCCCTGGGTGCGGGTATCGACGCCGTTGATGAAGAAGCGTCCGCCGCCCACCCCGGTGATCCCCTGCGAGATGATGTAGTTGCGCACGTTCGCCTGGGTCAGGTTCTCGGACAGGATGATGCGGTCTTCGATGTCGATGCGGTAGGCGTCGACGGTGATGCTGAATGGATCGAAGCGCATCACGGCGCCGAGCGAGGCGTTCACCGATTTCTCCGCTTCCAGCGGCTTGGCGCCCAGCGCCACCGCCACCCGGTCGGTCGGGCGGAAGGTGGTGATTTCAAACGGCACGCCGTTGATGAAGTTGGTGGACGTCGCCGTGAAGTTCTGCTGCTGCGGCGACGGCGCGCGGAAGCCGTTCTGGACGGCGCCGCGCAGGGCGAATGCCTTGCTGAAGTCGTAGCGGCCGGAGAGTTTGCCGGCCAGGCTGTTGCCGAAGTCCGTGTAGTGCTCGCCGCGCAGCGCCACCGAGGCCAGCAGCTGCGGCGTGATGTTCGCTTCCAGGTCGACGAAAGCGCCGATCGCGCTGCGGTGCGCATCGACTTCGTTGGACGGCCGGAAGCCTGGGAACACCTGGGCGCCCGGCGCCGCCGGGGTGCCGTTCGGCAGGATTTCGGGGCCGGCGCGCCAGGAATCCGGTTCGCCCGCGAACAGCTCGTAGCCTTCGCGGCGCGCTTCCACGCCCAGCGCGACGTTCAGCGGCGAGGCAAAGGCCGCCACCTCCAGCGTGCGCACGCCGGTCAGGTTGAACACCAGCTGGTCGTAGGCATAGCCGCCGGCGTAGAACTGGCGCTTGCTGCTCGGGCCGATCGAGCGGTTCAGCGTGTTCTCGATGTCGTACTCCATCTTGTTCCTGCCGTAGCCGAGCGAGGCGTCCATGTCCCAGCTGCCGACGTTCCAGGTGACGCCGCCCGTGGCCGAGAAGTCGTTCACCGTCGGCGCGATGATCGGCAGGAAGCCGTTCGGGTAGATCGAGGGGATGTTGCGCGCATCCTGCGCCGGGCGGAAGAATCCGCCCGAGCGCGCGAAGCGGTTCTGGTAGCTCGCCCAGCCGTACAGCTTGACGCCGCCGCCCAGGTCGTTGCCGGCATTGGCGAAGAAGCTCACCTGCTCCATCTCCGGTTCGCCGTACCAGGCGTTGAAGCGGTCGATGCTCAGTTCGCGCGGGTCGAAAGCGCCATTGGCCAGGCGCGGGTACTGCTGGCGCATGTCGTAGCCGCTGCGCTCGGTGCGCTCCTGCTTCTTGTATTCGCCGGCCACGGTCAGGTGGCCGGTCTCGCCCAGGGCCAGGCCCTTCCAGATGCTGACGGTGCCGGTCTGGCCGTCGGTGCGCTCGCGCTTGGCGGGTGCGGTCCAGGTGGCGCCCGCGGGGGCGACGTCGTTCCACAGTTCGTACTCGGTCTTGCGGGCGCCGTAGGTGACGCTGGCTTCGCCGCCCTCGCGGTCGGTGCGCAGGCGCAGGTTCACCACGCCCGAGATGGCGTCGGAGCCGTACTGGGCGGCGGCGCCGTCGCGCAGCACCTCGACGCTTTTCACGATGGCGGTCGGGATGGTGTTCATGTCCACCGCCGCCGAGCCGCGCCCGATCGAGCCGTTTACGTTCACCAATGAGGACGCGTGGCGGCGCTTCGAGTTCACCAGCACCAGGGTCTGGTCGGGCGCCATGCCGCGCAGGGTGGCGGGACGGATGGTGTCGGTCCCGTCGGTGATGGCGGGACGCGGGAAGTTCAGCGAAGGCAGCGCGATCGACAGGGCCTGGTTCATCTCGGTGGTGCCGACGTTCTTCAGCGTCTCCGACGAGATGATGTCGACCGGCGCGGCGGTGTCCAGGGCGGTGCGGTTGGCCACGCGGGTGCCGGTGACCACCACCGTGGCAGAGGCTGTCGGGTCCGTGGCCGGGGCGTCCTGCGCCTGCGCGCCGGAAAACAAGGAAGCGATGGCAAGGGCCAGGACCGTCTTTTTGGTGTCGTGTTTCTGCATCTTGGGTTTCCTCTTGTTGTCGTTAGCACGCCGAAAGGCGCCGCGCGGTTGCTCTTCGATACTGCTGGGCACACAATAGGATGTCAATTCGTAAAGCTTTCGCTTGGGCATATTTACAACAGGCGGTCCGCGTCAGGCTGTTGTAAGGCCTGGCTGCCTGAGGCTGTTACACTTTCCCGATCTTCAGCCCGGACCTTCGCATGCACGACACCCTGTTTCCCGGTTTTCGTTCCTTCATTGAAGAAACGCTCGATGGCAACATGATCGCCGGCGTAATCGGCGGCGATGGTCCGCCGCTCCTGCTGCTGCACGGCCATCCACAGACCCATGCGATCTGGCACAAGGTGGCGCCGCTGCTGGCGCAGCACTTCAGCGTGGTCGCCGCCGACCTGCGCGGCTACGGCGATTCGTCCAAGCCGCGAGGCTTGCCCGACCACGCGAACTACAGCAAGCGGAGCATGGCCGCCGACATGCTGGCCCTCATGCGCCGGTTCGGGTTCGCGCGTTTCCGGGTGATGGCCCACGACCGCGGCGCGCGCGTGGCGCACCGCCTGATGGCGGACCACCCGCAGGCGGTGGAGCGCGCCGTGCTGCTCGACATCGCGCCGACCCTGGCCATGTACGAAGGGACGGACGAAGCCTTCGCGCGCGCCTACTGGCACTGGTTCTTCCTGATCCAGCCGGCGCCGCTGCCGGAACGCCTGATCGAGGCCGACCCCGGCGCCTACCTGCGCGACGTGATGGGGCGGCGCAGCGCCGGCCTGGCGCCGTTTGAGGCGCGCGCGCTGGCCGAGTACGCGCGCTGCCTGGCCCTGCCCGGCGCCGCGCACGGCATCTGCGAGGACTACCGGGCCGCCGCCGGCATCGACCTCGAACACGACCGCGCCGACCGCGCGCTCGGGCGCCGCATCGACACGCCGCTGCTCGCCCTGTGGGGCGAGCAAGGGGTGGTGCAGCGCTGCTTCGACCCGCTGCTGGAGTGGCGCAAGGTGGCCGCGCAGGTCGAGGGCGAAGCCCTGGACTGCGGCCACTACATCCCCGAGGAAGCGCCGGAGGCGCTGCTGGCGCGGGCGCTGCCCTTCCTGCTGGCGTGATCCGTTCGTAGGGTGGCCGGCTCCGCCGGCCGCGCGTTCAACTCCCCAAACGCCGCGGCTGCGCATCGCGGGCCCGGTCGCGCGGTCGGCAAGCCGACCACCCTACCGCGTTTCAGGCGCGCGCCACGCGGCAAAACGCTTCCCTATAATCGGTCGCCGCAGGACCGCGTGCCCAGCTGCGCGGCCCTGTGCACGATGCGCTATGGGCCGGTGCGCTCTTCGCCGGCAAAGTTCCCTCTATTACGTTGATCGGCACCACATGGACCGTACCGATGAGGACTTGTTTGCGTCGACCGGCGACGGCACCACGCCGCGCCGTCTGCTCGGCCTGCGCCAGGCCGTGGCCCTGATCGTCGGCGTCGTCATCGGCGCCGGCATCTTCAAGTCGCCCTCCATCGTCGCCGGCCTCAGCGGTAGCGCCGACTGGATGTTCGCCATGTGGATTCTGGGCGGCCTGGTCTCGCTGGTCGGCGCCCTGTGCTATTCCGAACTCAGCACCGCCTACCCGCATCCCGGCGGCGACTACCATTTCCTGCACCGCGCCTACGGCCGCGCCACCGCCTTCCTGTTCGGCTGGGCCCGCTTCGCGGTGATCACCACCGGCTCGATCGCCCTGCTGGCCTTCGTGTTCGGCGACTACATGCAGCAGGCCGTGCCGCTCACCATGTTGCCCGCGGGCTGGGGCGCCACCGCCTATGCCTGCGCCGTGATCGTCGTCCTGTCGATCGTCAACCTGCAGGGCTTGCGCACCGGCGCCGGCGCCCAGATGTGGCTGACGCTGGCCGAGATCGGCGGCCTGTTGCTGCTGGTGATAGCAGCCGCCTTCTTCACCGACGCGGCCCCCGCATTCGCCCCGGCCGCGTCCGCGCCGCAAGCGGCGGCGCCGGTCTCGTTCGGCATGGCCATGGTCTTCGTCCTGCTCACCTACGGCGGCTGGAACGAGGCGGCCTACATCAGCGCCGAGATCCGCGGCGGCGCCGCCAGCATGGTGCGCGCCCTGACGCTGTCGATCCTGATCATCACCACCCTCTACCTGATGGTCACCTGGGCCTGCCTGCAGGTGCTCGGCATGCAGGGCATGGCCCGGTCCGAGGCGCTGGCGGCCGACGTCATGGGCGTCGCCTTCGGGTCCTCGGGCGAAAAAGTCATTTCGGTGCTGGTGGCCATTTCGGCCCTGACCTCGATCAATGCCACCATGATCGTCGGCGCACGCACCGGCTTTGCCATGGGGCGCGACTGGCGCGCGCTGCGCAAGCTCGGCCAGTGGAACGGCGAGAACAGCACGCCCACCGTCGCGATGTCGATCCAGTGCGTCGCCGCCCTGCTGCTGGTCGGCATCGGCGCCGCGTTCGGCAGCGGCTTCAAGGCCATGGTGGAATTCACGGCGCCGGTGTTCTGGCTGTTCTTCCTGCTCAGCGGCGTGTCGCTGTTCGTGCTGCGCCGGCGCGAGCCGGATCTACCGCGGCCGTTCCGGGTTCCGCTGTATCCGCTGCTGCCCCTGCTGTTCTGCGCCACCTGCGCCTACATGCTCTGGTCCAGCCTGTCCTACGTGTACAGCCAGTCGCTCGGCGGGCTGAACGCGGCCTGGATCGGCGTGGCCGTGCTCGCCAGCGGATCGCTGCTGCTGCTCTTCCTCGACCGGAAGGACGGCCTTGACCCCGCCAAAACAAGATCCGTTCCCTAGTCCCACCTGAAGGAGTCCACATGCATACCGACGAACGCCGCCGTACCCTGCTGCTGTCCGCCGCCGCGGGCAGCATCCTGTTGCCGACCCGCGCGCTGGCCCAGGCGCTGGCCGAGCCCGAACGCCTGGACGTCCCCTATGTGCCCACGCCCCAGGAAGTGGTCGACCGCATGCTCGAGATGGGCAGGGTCGGCAAGAACGACGTGCTGTACGACCTCGGCTGCGGCGACGGCCGCATCGTGGTCACTGCGGCCAAGAACCGGGGCGCACGTGGTACCGGCATCGACCTGAACCCGGTGCGCATCGCCGAGGCGAAGGAAAACGCCAAGGCCGCCGGCGTAGCCGACCGCGTCAACTTCAAGGTGGGCGACCTGTTCCAGGCCGACGTGTCGCCGGCCACGGTGGTGACCCTGTACCTGCTGCCTTCGGTGAACGTCAAGCTGCGGCCGCGCTTGTGGCAGCAGCTCAAGGTCGGCACCCGGGTGGTGTCGCATGCCTTCGACATGGGACCGGAATGGCCGCCCGAGAAGAAGGACGAGGTCGACGGCCGCACCATTTATTACTGGACCATCACCCAGGCCAACAAGAACGCCGCGAAGGCCTGAGCGGCGCAACAGCGCGGCTCAGGGGCCCGAGGCCGCCGCCGTTGCCGCCGCGCCTGCCGCAGCCGGCGGCGGCAGACGATAGGTCTCGCCGATGCGCATCACGCCGAAGGCTTCCTCGCTCACGCCCTGGGCCTGGCGCGCGATGGCCAGGTCGCGCGGGGCCTGGTCGATGCGCTCCTGTCCCATCGGGAAGCTGCCCCAATGCATGCCGACGCTGCGCCGCACCCGCAGCTCGCGGTGGATGCGCACGGCTTCATCCGGGCTGACGTGGGAATTGCGGTACCACACCGGCTGGTAGGCGCCGATGCCGATCGCGGCCAGGTCGAAGCCGTTCGGGAAGCGCGCAGCGATGTCCTGGATGTCCTTCGAATAGCCCAGGTCGCCCGAGAAGAAGAAGGAGAAGCCGGGACGGCTGACTGCCCAGGCGCCCCACAGGGTTTCGTTGCGGTCGACCAGGCCGCGCGCCGACCAATGGTGCACCGGCAGGAATTGCAGTTCCAGGCCACGCAGGTTCGCCTTGTCCCACCAGTCGAAGCGGGCGATGCGCGAGCGGTCGCCGTCGGTCACGTGTTTTTCCAGCCACAGGTCGACGCCCAGCGGCGCGTACAGCATCGGCGCGCCGCCCTTCTGGCGGTACAGCGCGCGCAGCGAGGCCAGCGACAGGTGGTCGTAATGCGAATGGCTGATCAGGATGGCGTCGATGTGTGGCAACTCTTCCAGCGCCACGCCGGGCGCTTGGTGCCGCTTGGGGCCGGCGAAGGACAAGGGCGAGGCGCGCTCGTCGAACACCGGATCGAACAGCATGTTGACGCCGCTGCCGGTCTGCAGCAGGAAGCTGGCGTGGCCGATCCAGGTCAGCGCCGGCTCGGTCTTGTTCGCGTGGATGTAAGCCAGGTCGGCCGGCACGGTCGGCACCGGCGCCAGGGGCAGGCGCTCGGAGCCGTCCGAAGTCCAGTTCCTGAAGCGTCCGACCCAGCCCTCGACGAAGCCGACTTTCGGGCGCTGGTAGGCGGGATTCGATGGGTAGTTGTTGGCGAAGCCCTCGGGCCGGTGGTGCGGCTTGCTCGCGTCATAGTAGGGATTGACTTGCGCGCAGCCGGCAAGCAGGGAGGCGGCGAGGATGGCGCCGGTAGAGGCAAGGCGGGCTGGCAGGGGCATGGAGGACGCGCGACGATGGAAAACGGCGAGTATAAGGGATCGCGCTCACGGGGGGCGAAGCGTATCGGATCTGTCCCGGATCGTGCAGACAAGATTTGCACGAAGCGCCCCGAATGCAAATATTCTTTGCATAAACAACAACAAATGCAAACGAACCATGGTCAGCAGACCACCGGCCGCATGCCGCCCGGCAGGCCCGCCCGGCATTTTGCCATTTCCTTATTGTTGCCCAGGATGTAAGCTATGGGGTCCAGCGCGAACGCTGGCGACGCCCGCGCCTCCACCCAGCGCCGCGGGTGTCCCGTCTGGCCACAAGCGGGACGTCTCGTGCGCATCCACTGCCATTCTGCTACCGTATCGGGGCAGCGGCGGCGCACCCGCCCGGCACCAAGCCGGTGTAGCAGCGACCTCTATAACTTTTCTGGCTACCTATTAGCTGTTCACTATGACCTCTTCGACAGATACCGATAACGCTCTCCCTCTCGACATGATCATCTTCGGCGGCATGGGCGACCTGGCGATGCGCAAGCTGCTCCCCGCGCTCTACATGGCCTACCTGCACGGCAACCTGCCGCCGCAGACCCGCATCATCTCGACCGGGCGCCAGGAGTTCGACCGCGACGCCTATCTGCGCTTCGTCGAAGACAACTCGCGCTCCTTCATCGCAAACGACAATTTCAACGAGAAGACCTGGGACGGTTTCCTGCAGCTGCTCGAATACGTGCGCCTCGACGTCCAGGCCGCGCCCGACTTCAGCGCCCTGGCCAAGGCCGCCCACCCGGGCGCGCAGCGCGTGTTCTACCTCTCCACCTCGCCCAGCCTGTTCACCACCATCTGCGACAAGCTGGCCCAGGCCGGCCTGGTCGACGAGCGCGCGCGCGTGGTGCTGGAAAAGCCGCTGGGACAGGACCTCCCTTCGGCCATCGAGATCAACGAAGCGGTCGGCAAGCACTTCGCCGAATCGCAGATCTACCGCATCGACCACTACCTGGGCAAGGAGACCGTGCAGAACCTGATGGTGCTGCGCTTCGGGAACTCGATCCTGGAACCGCTGTGGCGCGCGCCGAACATCTCGAGCGTACAGATCACGGTGGCCGAGGAAGTCGGCGTCGGGAGCCGCGCCGGCTTCTACGACAGCACCGGCGCGATGCGCGACATGGTGCAGAACCACCTGCTGCAGCTGCTGTGCATCGTCGCCATGGAGCCGCCCACCTCGCTCTCGCCCGACGCGGTGCGCGACGAGAAGCTGAAAGTGATCCGCTCGCTGCGCCGCCTCAAGCTGGCCGACATCGCGCGCGACACGGTGCGCGGGCAATACGTGCATGGCGTCAGCGGCAACCAGGAAGTGGGCGGCTACCTCGAGGAAAAGAACGTCCCGGCGGACAGCAAGACCGAGACTTTCGTGGCCCTGCGCGCCCACGTCGACACCTGGCGCTGGTCCAAGGTGCCGTTCTACCTGCGCACCGGCAAGCGCATGGCGCGCCGTTCCTCCAAGATCGTGGTGGAGTTCGCCAATCCGCCGTTCTCGCTGTTCCCCGACATGCCGGGCGGCGTCGCCAACCGCCTGGTGATCGAACTGCAGCCGGAAGAAGCGATCAAGCTGCAGATCATGGCCAAGCAGCCCGGCAGCGGCATGCAGATGCAGCAGGTGGCGCTGAACCTCGACCTGCAGTCGGCCTTCCAGCAGCGCCGCGCCGAGGCCTACGAGCGCCTCCTGATCGACGTGGTGCGCGGCCGCCTGACCCACTTCATGCGCCGCGACGAACTCGAAGCCGCCTGGGCCTGGGCCGACCCGATCATCGAGGGCTGGAGCGCATTGGGCGAAAAGCCGCATCCGTATGCGGCCGGCTCCTGGGGACCCGCGGAAGCCTTCGCGCTGCTGGCGCGCGACGGCTTCGCCTGGGTCGAGTAAGTCGCTTTCGTAGGGGTGATCTGGTCCAGTGGACCAGATCACGCGTCGCCGACCGCGCGTTCAACTGACAGACGCTCCGCCACAGCGCATCACGGAGCAGGACGCGCGCACGGCAAAGCCGGCTACGCGCCCCGGTGCACCCTACGACGGCACGGACCTGCGCCGCGTGCGCAGGATCCACGCGTACAGCACGCCATTGACGACGAGTACGCCCGCGGCCAGCCCCAGCTGCAGGCCGCGCGTCATCTCGCCCGGATAGATCAGCGGCAGCAGGTAATGCTCGACGAAGCCGCCGCCGTAGCCCGCGTCACCCGCCAGCTGGCGCAGGCGGTTTTCCGCATGGGTCAGCGGGCAGATCGCGCCCAGCACCTCGATGCCGAAGCCCCAGGCGGCGGCGGCCAGGTGCAGCGGCAGCAGGCGCGGCCAGCGCAGCACAGCCAGGGCGCCGAACACCACGAACAGGATGAAGCCCAGGTGCAGGAGCAGCACCGCATCGGCAAGGAAACGATAGGCCATGCTTGAACGGTCTCCCAGGAAACGTTCGACAGGGCCAGTTTAATACGTCGCAAACGCCCGCGCCATTCGAGGCGTGCACGCTTGAAGCCCGGCGCCGGGCGGCGTACAGTTGCTGGTCTTCGAACACGCCGAGAACGCCATGCACGCCCTGAAACCGCAAGCCTTTGCCCTGCCCCCGTTTGCTTCGCTTGGAGCGAGCGTACTGAAGAACATGGACCGCAGCCGCCAGGCGCGCGGCAAGCTGCTCGATCGCGCCGGCTACGGTCCGCAGGAAACCCCGTTCACCATCCTGCACAGCGAAGCGGGCCTGAACCTGCGCCGCTTTGGCGGCACCAATGCCGACGGCCCCGCCGTCCTGCTCGTTCCCGCCCCGATCAAGCGTTCCTACATCTGGGACCTGGCGCCCGAGACCAGCGTCGTGCGGCGCTGGATGGAGCACGGCTACCAGGTCTACCTCGCCGAATGGACGCCGCTGCCGGACGACGCGGCCGACCAGGACTTCGGCCTGGACGACTACGGCGATCGCCTGCTGGGCGCCTGCCAGCAGGCGATCGAACGCGACAGCGGCAAGGCAACGCTCACCATCGCCGGCCATTCGCTGGGCGGCATCCTGGCCGCGATCTACAGCTGCCTGCACCCCGAGCGGGTCGATGCCACGGTGCTGCTGGAATCGCCCCTGCATTTCGAAAAGCGATCCTGCTGCTTCACGCCGCTGATCGAGGCCACGCCGCATGCGCGGCCCATCGCGGACGCCTTCCGCCAGGTGCCGGGCGTATTCCTGAACATGATGAGCGCCATCGCCGAACCCCACGCCTTCCAGTGGGAACGCATGATGGACCGCTGGCTCTCGCTCGCCCACCCGCAACTGCTCGCCACCCACATGCGGGTGGAACGCTGGACCCACGACGAGTTCCCGCTGCCGGGCCGGCTGTTCACCGACCTGGTCGAGCAGCTCTACCGCAAGGACGAGTTCATGCAGGGGGCGCTGAGCATCGGCGCACGCCAGATCGGCCCGCAAGACCTGCGCGCGCCCCTGGTCAGCGTGCTCGATCCGCGCAGCAAGCTCATCCCCGAGGCGGCGATGCGGCCCTTCCACGAGGCCGCGGGTAGCGAGCGCAAGTGCCTGCTGCACTACGAAGGCGACGTTGGCGTCAACCTGCAGCACGTGGGCGTGCTGGTCGGGACCAGTGCCCACGCCCGCATCTGGCCGTCCATCTTCGACTGGCTCGCCGGCCTGCGGCAATGAAGCCTAGGGCCGCCAGCGCAACTGCAGGCGGCCGGCCTCTTCCGCCTCCACCGTAAAGCCCAGCGCCGCGTACAGCCGGCGCGCGCCATGGTTGTCGGTGCGCACCGCCAGCGTCAGCTCGCGCCCTTCGCGCGCTGCCTGCTCCTGCAGGCGGCGCAGCGCCTCGCCCGCCACGCCCCGGCCGCGCGCCTGTGGCATCACGGCGATGTCGACCACCCGCAGCGCGCCCGGCACGCCGGCGGTGACCAGCCGGCCCACGGGATCGCCGTCCAGCTCGAGCACCTGGTACAGGGCATCCGGGTAGCTGCTGCGATAACCCGCCACCTGCATCTGCTGCTGCATGGCGATGATGCCGTCGACGTAGCGCGGATCGGCAAGCAGGCCCAGCAGATCGTCGCGGGTGGATCGGTACAGGGCCAGGAAGAAGGCCTCATCAAGCGGCAGGGCGGGCCGGATGCGCAGGGCGGCAAGAGACATGGCAGGAAGGCTGGGCAGGGTGGACGATTCCCGGCAGTATATCCGGTAGCGGACTCGGCCACGGGCGCCGGATTCTAGGCTACCATGCCGGCATTCTCCGCCACTACGACCCAAGGATCCCCGTGTTACCCGTAATCGCTCTCGACGTGGGAGCCGCCATCAAGACCCTGGTGCTGACCCTCGACCTGTTCGGCACCTTCGTCTTCGCCCTCAGCGGCGCCATCGCCGGCGCGCGCCGCCGCCTCGACATCTTCGGGGTGCTGGTGCTGTCCTTCGTTGCCGCCACCTCGGGCGGCATCGTGCGCGACCTCCTGATCGGCGCCACCCCGCCGGCCGCGATACGGGACTGGCGCTACCTGGCCGTGTCCTTGCTGGCCGGCCTGGTCATTTTCTTCTGGTATCCGATCGTCAACCGGCTGCGTAATCCGGTCCTGATCTTCGACGGCGCCGGCCTGGCGCTGTTCTGCGTGGCCGGCGCGCAAAAGGCGCTGGTGTTCGGCGCCGACCCGTGGGCGGCCGCCCTGCTCGGCATGTTGACCGGCATCGGCGGCGGCGTCGCGCGCGACGTGCTGCTCAACGACGTACCGGCGGTGTTCCGCTCCGACATCTACGCGCTCGCCGCACTTGCCGGCGCCAGCGTCGTGGTGCTCGGCGACGCGCTGCAACTGCCCGCCGCCCCCACCGCCAGCGCCGGCGCCGCCCTGTGTTTCGGCCTGCGGGTGGCCGCGATCCGCTTCGGGTGGCACCTGCCCACGGCCCGCCACCCGGACGGACCCGACGACGAAGCGAAGGATCCGAAGCACGGCGAATATCGCTGAGGCCGCCCCGGCTTCAGTCGAGGGCGCGCCGGCGCGACTCCAGGTCGACGCACAGGATCGCCGCCGCGCCGATGACGAGAAACGCCGCCAGCATGGCCAGCGCCAAGGTGAAGTGGGTCGCCATCACCGGCGCCACGATGCTCGGCGCGAACAGGCCGCCGAAGCGGGCCACCGCGCCTGCCGTCCCCATTCCGCTGGCGCGCAGGCCGGTCGGGTAGACCTCGGGCGTGAACGCATACAGGGCGCCCCA
The DNA here is from genome assembly GCF_046293535.1 of Massilia sp. Lineage (NCBI taxonomy): Bacteria > Pseudomonadati > Pseudomonadota > Betaproteobacteria > Burkholderiales > Oxalobacteraceae > Massilia > Massilia sp. The sequence goes on from NZ_JBKBOV010000011.1 coordinate 80,130, forward strand.
GGTGCCGAGCATGGCAAAACTCATCAACAGGGTCGAGCCGACCACCAGCCAGGTGGCGTTGCCCAGGCTGTAGGCCATGCAGCCGGCGGCGCTCAGCAACAGAAAGCCCACGAGGGTCGGCTTGCGCCCCCAGCGCTCCACGCCATGGGCCGCCAGCGCAAAGCCGGGCAGTTGCACCAGCGCCAGCAGGATCAGGAATTCCTGTCCGCGCATGAAGCCGAATCCCTCGCTGCTCAGTTTCACCGGCAGGTAGACGAAGACGCCATAGTAGGCGACGGAAATGAGCATCCACGCCAGCAACAGCGCGGCGCTGCGGCGCCGCAGCTTGCCGGCGAACAGGGCGAACAGCGGCTGCCTGCCCCCGCTGTCCGGCGCCAGCGGCGGGATCTCGACCTGGCGGCCGTTCACCGCGGCCACCCGCGCCAGCACGGCGCGCGCCTCTTCCGCCTTGCCGCTGCGGTTGAGGAACATGGGCGACTCCGGCACGAACAGGCGCAGGACGACGCCGATGAGCGCCGGCAGGCCGGTCACCAGGAAGATCACGCGCCAGGCATCCGCCCCCCAGCGCAGCGCGACCAGGGCCAGCACCGCCAGCAGGATCGTGCCGACGGCCCAGAAGGATTCGAGCAGCACCAGCCAGCGCCCGCGCCGGTCGCTGGGGAGGAATTCGGCCATCATGGTGTAATCCACCGGCAGCGTGCCGCCGACGCCGACACCGGTCAGGAAGCGCAGCACCAGCAGCCAGCCCAGGTCGGGTGCAAACGCAGAGGCGACCCCGAAGCAGGCATCGATCAGCACCGCGGCCATCAGCACCGGCCGGCGCCCGATGCGGTCCGCCAGGCGCCCGAAACCGAAGGCGCCCACCAGCATCCCGACAAAGAACCAGGTCCCGGTCCGCAGCGCTTCGGGCAGGCTGACGCCGAAGGTCTGCGCGATCGACGGGGCGCTGAAGCCGATCGACAGCACCTGCATGGCGTCGGCCATCCAGACCAGGCCGAAGATGGCGAACAGCCGGTACTGGAAACGGCCGACGCCGGCCGCCTGGATTGCCTGCTCTACTGTCGCCGCCATGGTGGACATCGATGTTTTCTCCCCTCTCATGGCCGGAGTGTGCAAGAAGAATCGATGGCGAACCGTGCAATGGAAGACACTGGGACGAAAAAAATGCCTGCGATGCAGGCATTTTGGGGACGCTTGGGCTCTTACACGCCGACCATCGAAACGGCCTTGGTGTTGAGATAGGACTCCAGCGCTTCCGGACCGCCCTCCGAACCGTAGCCCGAATCCTTGATGCCGCCGAAGGGCAGCTCGGCGCTCGGGGTGGCCGGCTGGTTAATCCACAGCATGCCGACTTCGACCCGGTTCATCAGGAGCTGGGCGTTCTTGATCGAGCGGGTGAAGGCGTAGCCGGCCAGGCCGTACGGCAGGCGGTTCGCTTCCGCGATCGCGTCTTCCAGGCTGTCGAAACCGCGCACCGCGGCCAGCGGGCCGAAGGGCTCGTCGTTGAACACGCTCGCCTCCAGGGGCACATCGGCCAGCACGGTCGGCGCGAAGAAGTTGCCGGCCTGGCCGACGCGCTCGCCGCCGGTGGCGAGCACGGCGCCCTTGGCGCGCGCGTCCTCGACGAACTGGGCCATGGCGCTCAGGCGGCGCGGATTGGCCAGCGGGCCGAGGGTGGTGCCCTCCTGCAGGCCGTCGCCCAGCTTCAGGCCTTCGGCATGGGCCACCAGCGCGCGGGTGAACTCGTCCTTGATCGCGTTGTGGACCAGGAAGCGGGTCGGCGAGATGCACACCTGGCCGGCGTTGCGGAACTTGGCCGCGCCGGCCGCCTTGACGGCCAGCGCCACGTCGGCGTCCTCGGCGATGATCACCGGCGCATGTCCGCCCAGCTCCATGGTGACGCGCTTCATGTGGGCGCCGGCCAGGGCGGCCAGTTGCTTGCCGACCGGGGTCGAGCCGGTGAAGGTGACCTTGCGGATGATCGGGTGCGGGATCAGGTAGCCGGAGATCTCGGCCGGGTCGCCGAACACCAGGCCCACGACGCCGGGCGGCACGCCGGCATCGACGAAGCACTGGAACAGGGCCGCCGGCGAGGCCGGGGTTTCCTCGGGCGCCTTGCACAGGAAGGAACAGCCGGTGGCCAGGGCGGCGGCCAGCTTGCGCACCACCTGGTTGATCGGGAAATTCCACGGGGTGAAGGCGGCGACCGGACCGACCGGCTCCTTCAGCACCAGCTGCTGGGCGGCCGGGTTGCGCGATGGCACGATACGGCCGTAGACGCGCATGCCCTCGGCGGCGAACCAGTCGATGATCTCGGCGCCGGCCATGGCTTCCATCTTGGCTTCGGCCAGCGGCTTGCCCTGCTCCTGGGTCAGCAGGCGGGCGATGTCGCCGGCGCGCTCGCGCAGCAGGTTGGCGGCGCGGCGCATGGTAGCGGCGCGTTCGGCGGCGGTGACCTTGCGCCAGGCCTCGAAGCCTTGCTGGGCGGCGGCCAGGGCGCGGTCCAGGTCGGCGGTGCTGGCGTGGGCCACGCTGCCGATCGCCTGGCCGGTGGCGGGATTCACCACCGGAATCGTCTTGCCGCCAGTGGCGTCTTGCCATTCGTTGGCGATGAGGAGTCTGGTGTCGGGGTAGCTGGAAGTCGTCATGGAGCGTCGCGTCCTTTGTTCAGATGGCCGGTATTGAAGGAATTGACATCATAACCTTTGCCGGCACACCCTGCAGGACCTAGGCCTGTGCCGCGCCAGAAACACGAAAGCCCCTGGGACACAGGGGCTCTCTCGCAGCAGTTCCGCAACCCGGCCAGCGGACGCGGCCACCCGGCCTGCTTACATATAGTAGGCGCCGTTCACGGTGTAGGGCTTGCCGGCGAATTCGAGCGCGCGGACCAGCTTCCTGCCCAGGGCGGCCATCAGGCTACGGAAGGCGCTGTTGGTTTCAGGACGGATCGAATCGATGGTAATGGCGTTCATATTGCTTCCTTTTTATTGTGGTGCGTTGGGCGATGAACACAGGATATGCGCCATAGAGAAATTAGTCCAATTGCGATTTTGGATTTCAGCGATAATAAAAATGTATAACAGAGGAAGGCGCACTTGTCCGTGTTATCACGCCCAGGCATACCCCTACCGTCGTTTCCCGATATCTCAGCCGAGCGCAAACGGGACCTGCGGCAGCCCCGGGGTCGGGCTGCGGAAGGCGAACAGCCCGCCAGCCAGCGGCTGCCGCGCCCGCTCCTCGGGACTCAAGCCCTTCCAGGCCGTGGTGACGTAGACGGTACGCAAGTCGGCGCCGCCGAAAGCCAGCTTGGTGATATTGGTGCACGGAAAGCGCACGCTGCCCACCAGCCGTCCCGCCGCCGTATAACGCTCGATCCGGCCGGCGCCGAACAAGGCGATCCACAGATGCCCGTCGGCGTCGACCGCCATGCCATCGGGGCGGCTGGTTTCCGGCAGCTGCAGGAAGACCCGCTTGGCGGCCAGGCTGCCGTCCTCGCGCAGGTCGAAGGCGTACACGCGGCGCAAGGGCGTGTCCGTGTGATACAGGGTCTTGCCGTCCGGGCTGATGGCCGGGCCATTGGTGATGACGTAACCGGCGTCGGCGCGCGCCAGCAGGCCATGCCGGTCGAGCCGGTACAGGGCGCCAGTCGGCGCGGCCTGGCCGTCGTCCATCGAGCCGAACCACAGGTTGCCGCGGGCGTCGACGTGGCCGTCGTTGAAACGGTTGCCCGGCAGCTCGTCTTCGATCTTGCGCAGGAGTGCGAACGCGCCATCCGCCTCGTCGAAGCGGTACAAGCCGTCTTCCAGTGCGCACACCAGGCCGCCGCCGGAGGCCGGGACCACGAATCCGGGCTGGCCTGGGGCGTCCCAGCTGCGCCGCGCGCCGCCGTCCGCGGCGCAGCGATGGATGCGCCGGCCCTTGATGTCGACGAACCGGACGACGCCCGATGTGGGGTCCCACAGCGCCCCCTCTCCCAGCTCGGCGCCCACATCCCAGATGCATTCCGGCGCCGATGAGGCCGCGGACGAGAGCGTGGTGTCGACGTTCATGGTATTCAGGTGTGCTGCGCCGTCGCTACAGGTTAAAGTCCAGACCGAGCTCGCGGATCAGGAAGAAAGTAAGCAAGCCCAGCGCCAGTAGCGACAACACGAAGATTACCGTCACCTTGGCGGCCGCGCGCAGCACCTCGCGCTTGTCCATCCGCTTTTGCTTCTGCGCCTGGTCGTAATGCCACTTTACGGCGAAAAACATGCCGATGCCCAGGGCGAGAACCTTGAACGTACCGGCAACGATAGGGAACCAATCCATGATGGTGAGCCAATGCAGATGAGAGGGAAAATGGCGGCGACTGCATACAAGAGTGGTCTTGCTGCGCGTCCTGAGGCATTCTACCGAAAAGCAATTTCCATACATTGAGACAAAATGTCCCAGTTGAGATCCATACAAGATATCGAATCCCCAAGCTGGTTGCCGCGCCTGGCCGCGCACGGCGGGCCGCGTTTCCTGCAGATTGCGGATGCCCTGCAGGCGGCGGTGGCGGACGGTTCCTTGCGGCCGGGCGAGCGCCTGCCTCCGCAGCGCCGGCTGGCGGCGCACTTGGAGGTCGACCTGACGACCGTCACCCGCGCCTATGACGAAGCCAGGCGCCGCAACTTGCTGGAAGGCCGCGGCGCGCGCGGCACCTATGTCGCGGCGCCAAAAGTCGAATTGAGCACGGTGCTCGACCTGAGCATGAATACCCCGCCGCCGCCGGACGGCGTCGACTTCGACGACATGCTCAAGCAAGGACTGGCGCAAGTGCTGATGCGCTCGGACAATGCCTTGCTGATGAACTACCACCTGGGCGGCGGCAGCGATGCCGAGCGCCAGGCCGGCGCCCGCTGGCTCGCTCCGATGTTCGGGCAGCTCGATCCCGGGCAGGTCCTGGTCTGTCCGGGCGCGCAGGCGGCGATCGCCGCATCGATGCTGGCGCTGACCGCGCCGGGCGACGTCATCCTGGCCGAGCCGGCCTGCTATCCGGGCCTGCGCGCCGCGGCGACCCAGTTCGGCCGCCGCATCCTTGCGGTGCAGGCGGACCAGCACGGGATGGTCCCCGCGATGCTCGAGCAAGCCTGCCGCGCCCACCAGCCCGCGCTGGTCTACCTCAACCCGACCTGCCAGAACCCGACCACGGTCACCATGCCCGAACGCCGCCGCAAGGAACTGGCCGCCGTCGCCCAGCGCTGCGCCGTGCGCCTCGTCGAAGACGATCCGTACTGGCTGCTCGCCGATGCCGCGCCGGCGCCCGTCGCCACCTTCGCTCCGCAACAGACCTATTACATCTCGACCCTGTCGAAATGCCTGACGCCCGGCTTGCGTCTCGCTTTCGTGCTGGTACGCGATCCGCAGGAACGCGAACGCTTTCTTGACGCGCTCAGGGCGTTTGCGCTGATGGCCGCCCCGCCGACGGCGGCGCTGGCCACGCAGTGGATCCTGGACGGATCGGCCGACGCATTGCTGGAGGGCGTGCGCCGGGAGGCGCGCCTGCGCCAGCGGATGGCGCGCGACATCCTTGCCGGGCGCATCGGCGCCGCCGGAGACGGGCTGCACCTATGGCTCGAACTGCCGGCCTACTGGAACTCGTCGCGACTTGCGCTTGCGGCCGAGAGCGAAGGCATCGCCGTCACGCCGGCCGAGGCCTTCGCCACGAACGGTGATTCCGTGAATGCGATCCGGATTTCGCTGGGCAGCATCCAGGACCGCGCCCGCCTGCAAGCGGGCCTGCAGCGGCTGTCCGGACTGCTGGCGCGGCGGCCCGACTCGTTCAGCGCCGCCGTGGTCTAGCGGGCGGGCGCTCCTACCGGCCGGCGGCCGCGCGCGAGGTCGCACAGCACCTCGCGCGCCGCATTGTGGCCGGGCGCGCCGGTGACGCCGCCGCCCGGGTGGGTGCCGGAACCGCAGGTGTACAGCCCGGGAACCGGGCCGCGGTAATCGGCGTGCCCCAGCATCGGACGCGCCGCGAACAGTTGGTCCAGTCCCAGTGCGCCGTGGAAGATGTCGCCTCCGACCAGGCCGAAGGTCCGTTCCAGGTCCAGCGGGCTCATGATCTGGCGCCCGAGCACGGAACGCTTGAAGTTGGGCGCAAGGCGGTCGACGGTATCGATCATCAGGTCGGCCACCTCCTCGCGATGCGCGTCCCAGCTGGCGCCACCCGGCAGCTGAGGCGCCACGTGCTGGCAGAACAGGCTGGCCACGTGCTGGCCCGCGGGCGCCAGGCTGGGGTCCAGCGTGGACGGAATCAGGAGCTCGACGATGGGCTCGCGCGACCAGCCATGGGCGCGCGCATCCATGTAGGCGCGCTCCATGTACTGCAGGCTCGGCGCGATGATGATGCCGCTGCCGTGGTGCTCGGCGGCCTGGGTGCCCGGCAGGCAGCTGAAGCTCGGGAGCTCCGACAGCGCCACGTTCATGCGAAAGCTTCCGGAACCGCAGCGCCAGGCCTGCATGCGCCGCAGGAAGTCGGCGGGCAGCGCGCCCGGGTCGACCAGCCGGGTGTACAGCAGGCGCGGATTCAGGTTCGATACGACGGCGCGCGCGACCAGCCGTTCGGCGCTGCCCGTCACGACGCCGCAGGCGCGCCCCTGGTCCAGCAGCACCTCTTCCACCGCGCAGCCGGTGCGGATCTCCACGCCCAGGGCCTGGGCCGCCCTGGCCATCGCCTGGGTGATGGCGCCCATGCCCCCGATGGCGTGGCCCCAGGCGCCCTTCTTGCCGTTGACTTCGCCGAACACGTGGTGCAGCAGCACGTAGGCCGATCCGGGCGTGTAGGGACTGGCGTAGTTGCCCACCACGCTGTCGAAACCATAGGCCGCCTTGATCGGCGCGCTCTCGAACCAGCCATCCAGGTAGTCGCCGGCCGACTTGGTGAACAGGTCGAGCAGCTCGCGCTGGGCGGCGAGCGACAGGCCGCGCACCCGGTTGCCGAGCTTGCCGGCCTTGATCAGCTCGGGCAGGGCCGCGAGCCAGCTGCCCTGCACCCGGTTCGGCGGCGTCTGCAGCACCAGGTCGCGCAGCAGGTCGGCCGCGCCGTCGAGATGGCGCCCGTAGTCCGCGAGGCGGTCGGCGTCGCGCTGGGAGAACTTGGCGACTTCAAGCGCCGTCCTGCCGGCGCCGAGCTTCAGGTAGCGGGTGTCGTCCAGGGGCAGGAAGTTCGACAGCGGCCGCTCGACGATGCGCAGGCCGTGGCCGGCCAGGTTCATGTCGGCGATGACCTTGGGGTTGAGCAGCGACACGGTGTAGGCCGCGACCGAGTTGCGGAAACCCGGGTGGAATTCCTCGGTGACCGCGGCGCCGCCGACCACCTGGCGCCGCTCCAGCACGGTGACCTTCAGCCCGGCGCGCGCCAGGTAAAAGGCGCATACCAGGCCATTGTGGCCGCCCCCGATGATGATCGCGTCGCGCATCTGCCGTCTCCCCGGATAACAGGAGCATTATGTCCCAAGGGCAGGACGGATGCACCTCGCAAAAGTAGCGGGTTTCAGCAGCCGGTTTGCTTCACGCGCTCGACTTCGAGGCCGAACAGGGGGCGCAGGCGCGTCCCGAAGACGTTGCCGATGAAGGCGGCGACCAGCCACAGCCAGCCATGCAGGCTGCCGGACAGGATGCCGCTGAAGTAGGCGCCGATATTGCAGCCATAGGCCAGGCGCGCACCGTAGCCGAGCAGCAGGCCGCCGACCACCGCCGCGACCAGCGAGCGCAGCGGCAGGCGCCAGACCGGCGCGTAGCGGCCGGCGAGCGCCGCGGCCAGCATCGCGCCCAGCACGATGCCGATGTCCATCACCGAGGTCACGTCGCGCCACAGCGGCGCCTCCAGGGCCGCGGCGTTGGCCGTGGTCGACCAGTAGGTCCAGCCGGCGACGTCGACGCCGAGCGCGGACAGGGTCTTGGCGCCCCACAGCGCGAACGCCGAGGTCACGCCCCAGGGACGCCCGGCCAGGGCCAGGGTGGCGAAGTTCAGGATCACCAGCGCGATGGCGCCGGCCACCAGCGGCCACGGGCCATGCAGCCAGCGCGGGCCGGGCGCCGCCTGCGGCTGCGCGGTGACCAGGCGTCCGTGGCGGCGCTTCTCGACGGCGACGGTGATGGCCGCGATCAGCGCGAACACGGCCAGGTTCAGCGCCAGCGCCGGAGCCAGGCCCAGCACGTTCACCAGCGACATCGGCGCCAGTTGCGGCTGCGCGGTCCAGAACGGCATGTGGGCGGTGGCGATCACGGAACCGGCGATGAAGGCGACCAGCGTCACCAGCATCCGCGTGCTGCCGCCGCCGACGGTGTACAGGGTGCCGGAGGCGCAGCCGCCGCCCAGCTGCATGCCGATGCCGAAGATGAAGGCGCCGACGATCACCGAGGTGCCGGCGGGCGACACCAGGCCGGTCACCGGGGCGCCGAACAGCGTGCCGCTGGAGAGCACCGGGAAGAACAGCAGCACGCCGAGCGCGAGCATGAGCATCTGGGCGCGCAGGCCGGCGCCGCGCCCGTCGGCGATGAACACCCGCCAGGCCGAGGTGAAGCCGAAGGCGGCGTGATACAGGGTGACGCCGAGCAGCGCACCCACGGCGTAGAGCGCGGCCTGGCGCCAGCCGGCAGCCTGCGCCAGGAACCAGGCCCCTGCCACGATCAGGAGGAGCGAGACGGCCAGGGGCTTCAGCTTGATGTCGATGCCGCGGCCGGCGGACAGGGAGGACAAGGATGCTGGAGTGGACATGGGAAATCGATCCTGGAAGCGGGAAACCTGTCATTGTCGCGTGTTTTCGCGATTCTTGCAGGCCCGGCGCATGTTATCCTGCTTGCCATTTTATCCATGGGGTGATCGATGATGTCGAGATTGGGCGCGGCGCTGGCCGGACTGTCGATGCTGGTTCCGGCCTTCGCCGCCGAGCGGCAAGCGCCGGACCCGAAGGCGACCGAAGTATGGGCGCCGGAACCCAGGCGCGTCGCCCCTGGCAGCGCGGGCGCCGCGCCGTCCGACGCGATCGTGCTGTTCGACGGAACGCACCTGGCGGAATGGGTCCAGGCCGCCGCGCCCGAGCGCCCCGCCGCCTGGACCGTGGCCGGCGGCACGCTCACCGTGCGCGGCGGCAGCGGCGACATCCAGACCAGGCGCCTGTTCACCGACTATCAAATCCACCTCGAATGGCGCGTGCCGGCCGCGCTCACGGGCCGCGGCCAGGCCCGGGGCAACAGCGGGCTGTTCCTCGCATCGACGGGCAGCGGCAGCGGCTACGAGATCCAGATCCTCGACTGCGCCGACAACACCACCTACGCCAACGGACAGGCGGCCAGCCTGTACAAGCAGCACATCCCGCTGGTAAACGCCTGCGCCGCGCCGGGAGAATGGCAAAGCTACGACGTCATCTGGACCGCGCCGCGCTTCGCGGCCGATGGCACCCTGCTCTCCCCGGCCTACGTGACCGCCCTGCACAACGGCGTGCTGGTGCACAACCGTGTCGCCCTGCAGGGCGAGACGGTGTACGCGGGCACACCGGCATATCGCCGGCACGGCCCCGCGCCGATCAAGCTGCAGGACCACGGCGACGCGGTCAGCTTCCGGAATATCTGGGTGCGCCCGCTCTGAGCGCCGCGGCTCAGCCCACCATGCGCGCGATCGTGCCGATCAGGAGGGCCACGCCGTCGGCCATGAGTTTCGCGCCGATCGCCCCGACCACGACCAGCACGGCCAACTGGACGAGGCGCAGCGCCAGTTCGTGGCCGCGCCAGCGGCGGCCGAAGCGCAAGGGGCGGTGCAAGCGTTCCGCGAGATGCGGCGAGGCCAGTCGAAGTTTCATGATCGTCTCCGCTATTTATATGTATGCGTAGCTTCAGCATACTCCTCGACCAGCCCGCCTGCAAATACGCGGGACAATTCCTGTGCGCGCCGCCTAGCGGGTGGCCTGCGCCGCGGCGGCGCGCGCCTTGTGCAGCTTGCGGTAGCTGTCGATCAGGCGCTGGTGCCGGTCCAGTCCCTCGAGCGCCATGCTGGTCGGCGTCAGGCCATGGAAGCGCACGCTGCCGTCGAGGGCGCCCAGGGCCGCGTCCATCCGCGCGTCGCCATACATGCGGCGGAAATTGACGACGTAATCGTCCAGCTCCATTTCGTCGTCGAGCGCCACTTCCAGCACCACGTCCAGGGCCTGGTAGAACAGGCGGCGCTCGACGGTGTTGTCGTTGTACTGCAGGAAGGCTTTCACCAGTTCGTGCGCGTCCTCGAAGCGGCGCAGGGCCAGGTTGATCAGGAGGCGCAGTTCGAGCACCGTCAACTGGCCCCATTCGGTGTTCTCGTCGAACTCGACGCCGATCAGGGTGGCGATGTCGGCGTATTCGTCCAGTTCGTTGTTTTCCAGGCGCTCGAGCAGCGCGCCCAGGGCCTCGTCGTCGAGGCGGTGCAGGTTCAGGATGTCTTCGCGGAACAGCAGGCTCTTGTTGGTGTTATCCCAGACCAGGTCTTCCACCGGATAGACCTCGGAGTAGCCGGGCACCAGGATGCGGCAGGCCTGGCTGCCCAGTTGGTCGAGCACTGCCGTATACACTTCCTTGCCCATGTCGGCCAGGATGCCGAGCAGGGTCGCGGCCTCGGTGGCGTTCGCATCCGGGCCCTGGGCCGAGAAGTCCCATTCGACGAAGTCGTAGTCCGACCTGGCGCTGAAGAAGCGCCACGACACCACCCCGCTCGAATCGATGAAGTGCTCGACGAAGTTGTAGGGCTCGGTCACGGCCTCGCTGGCGAAGGTCGGTTGCGGCAGGTCGTTCAGGCCTTCGAAGCTGCGGCCCTGCAGCAGCTCGGTCAGGCTGCGCTCCAGCGCCACCTCGAAGCTCGGATGCGCGCCGAAGGAAGCGAACACGCCGCCGGTGCGCGGGTTCATCAGGGTGACGCACATGACCGGGTACTGCCCGCCCAGCGACGCATCCTTGACCAGCACCGGAAAGCCCTGCTCTTCCAGGCCGCGGATGCCAGCGACGATGCCCGGGTATTTCGCCAGCACTTCCTGGGGAACGTCGGGCAGGGCGACTTCGCCTTCCAGGATCTCGCGCTTGACGGCGCGCTCGAAGATCTCGGACAGGCACTGTACCTGGGCTTCGGCCAGGGTATTGCCGGCGCTCATGCCGTTGCTGGCGTACAGGTTTTCGACCAGGTTGGACGGGAAGTACACGGTTGCGCCATCCGACTGGCGCGTGAAGGGCAGCGAGACGATGCCGCGCTCGGCGTTGCCCGAGTTGGTGTCGATCAGGTGCGAGCCGCGCAGCTCGCCGTCCGGGTCGTACACGTCCAGGCAGTATTCGTCCAGGATCTCGCTTGGAAGCGCATCGTCCGGACCGGGCTTGAACCAGCGTTCGTTCGGATAGTGGACGAAAGGCGCGTTGGCGATATCCTCGCCCCAGAACACGCCCGCATAGAAGTGGTTGTTGTTCAGGCGTTCGATGTATTCGCCCAGGGCCGAGGCGAGCGCGCTTTCCTTGGTCGCGCCCTTGCCGTTGGTGAAGCACATCGGCGAATGCGCATCGCGGATGTGCAGCGACCAGACATTCGGCACGATATTGCGCCACGAGGCGATCTCGATCTTGATGCCCCAGCTCGCCAGCATGGCGGACATGTTGGCGATGGTCTGTTCCAGCGGCAGGTCCTTGCCGGGGATATAGGTTTGCGAAGCCGCATCCGGCTGCAGGGTCAAGAGCGCCTGAGCGTCGGCGTCGAGGTTCTCGACCTCTTCGATCACGAATTCCGGGCCCTGCTGGACCACCTTCTTCACCGTGCAACGCTCGATCGAGCGCAGGATGCCCTGGCGGTCCTTCTCGGAGATGTCGGCCGGCAGCTCGACCTGGATCTTGAAGATCTGCTTGTAGCGGTTTTCCGGGTCGACGATATTGTTCTGCGACAGGCGGATATTCTCGGTCGGGATGTCGCGGGTATTGCAGTACAGCTTCACGAAGTAGGCCGCGCACAGGGCCGACGACGCCAGGAAGTAATCGAAAGGTCCGGGCGCGGAGCCGTCGCCCTTGTAGCGGATGGGTTGGTCGGCGATCACCGTGAAGTCGTCGAATTTCGCTTCCAGGCGTAGCTTGTCGAGGAAGTTGACCTTGATTTCCATAATAAATCCTTGATACCTGCTTGAACTGACATGGCCAACGCGAGAGTCCGCGACTGGGCGCTTGCCCGACCATCCAAATGACAAGGCCCTGCTGAAGCAGGGCCTCTGTCGAACATGCCATTATCCCCGACCGCAAGGGTGCCTGCAATCGATTTGCCGGCCGGTGTGGCGCGGCCGTTGACTCGGCTTGATGCCCGACGGTATTATGAAATCGATTTCAAGCGACCGATCCGGACCAACCGGACAGCGCGATACCAACAACAGGAGACAGCATGAAGCACCCCGCCTACCCGTCCGGCATGTTCCATCCACCACGGCGCCTGCGCTTGAGCGCCGCGTGCGCCGTCCTCATGCTTGGCGGCCACGCGCAGGCGGCCGGCACGCCACCGGCCAGCATCAAGCTCAACCAGGTTGGCTACCTGCCGGCCGCGCAAAAGCTGGCGGTGGTGCCGGCGCCCGCGCAGGCGCGCTTCGCGGTGGTCGATGCGGCCAGCGGCAAGCCGGTGTTCGAGGGCAGCCTGGGCGGCGCTGCCACCTGGGACGCCTCGAAGGAGCGGGTGCGCGTTGCCGATTTTTCCAGCCTGCGCACGCCCGGCAGCTACCGCCTGCGCGTGGCAGGACTGCCCGACTCGGCGCCCTTCTCCATCCAGAGCGGCGTCTACCGCGCGCTCGACATCGCGGCGATCCGCAACTATACGCTGAACCGGAGCGGCATCGCCCTCACCCCGGCCGTGGCTGGTCCGTATGCGCGCCCGCTGGCGCACCCGGATACCCAGGTCCTGGTCCATGCCTCGGCCGCGTCGAAAGCGCGTCCCGCCGGCACCGTGATCTCCAGCCCGAAGGGCTGGTACGACGCCGGCGACTACAACAAGTACATCGTCAACTCCGGCATCAGCACCTATACCCTGCTGGCGGCCTACGAGCACTTCCCCGAGTGGTTCGGCAAGCTCGCCTTGAACCTGCCGGAATCCGGCAACGGCCTGCCCGACATCCTCAACGAGGCGCTGTGGAACCTCGACTGGATGCTCAGCATGCAGGACCCGAACGACGGCGGGGTCTACCACAAGCTCACCAACAAGGCCTTCGACGGCATGGTCATGCCCGAAAAGGCGACGGCGCCGCGCTACGTGGTGCAAAAGACCACCACGGCCACGCTCGACTTCGCCGCCGTGATGGCGGCGGCCAGCCGGGTGCTGGCGCCCTTCGACAGCCAGCAGCCGGGCCGCTCCGCGCGCTACCTGGCCGCGGCCGAGAGCGCATGGCGCTGGGCCGAGGCCAATCCGAACGTCCTGTACCAGCAGCCGGCCGACATCCAGACCGGCGCCTACGGCGACAAGAGCGCCGAGGACGAATTCGCCTGGGCCGCCGCCGAACTCCTGATCAGCACGGGCAAGCCGGCCTACCGCGCCCGCGCCTTCGCCCATGCGGGCAGCGCCGCCACGGGAACCGAGCCGGGCTGGGCCGACGTCGGCATGCTGGGCTGGATCTCGCTCGCCCAACACGCCGCGCGCCTGCCGGCGGGCGTGGACGCCGCGCCCGCGCGCAAGCAGCTGCTCGCGGTCGGCGACCGGCTGGTCGAGCGCTGGCGCGCCTCGCCCTATCGCGTCACCATGGGAAGCAAGGATTTCGTCTGGGGCAGCAGCTCGGTGATCCTGAACCAGGCCATGATGCTGGTGGCGGCCTACCGGGTCGAGCCGCGGCCGGACTACCTGAACGCGGCGCAGTCGGCGCTCGACTACGTTTTGGGGCGCAACGGCCCCGGCATCTCCTTCGTCACCGGCTTCGGCGCGCGCTCGCCGATGCACCCGCACCACCGCCCGTCCGAGGCCGACGGCGTCGCTGCGCCGGTGCCGGGCATGCTGGTGGGCGGCCCCAATCCCGGCCAGCAGGACGCCAAGGATTGCCCGGTCCCCTATCCGTCCAGGCTGCCGGCGCTGTCCTGGATCGACCACATGTGCAGCTACGCCAGCAACGAGATCGCCATCAACTGGAATGCGCCCCTGGTCTACGTGGCGGCGGCGATGGAGTCGCTGCAGCGCTGAAACAGGCTGGCAACACCGATTGTTAGGCGCAAACATTTCTATTGCCTGGCAATCGGCTCCTGCTCTACACTTCCCCGAGTATTGACGCGCCCGGGGCGCGTCGCAAGGGAACGAGAACAGGAGACGACATGATTGAGAAGCCGATCCGCCGGATCGTCATCGTGGGCGGCGGCACCGCCGGCTGGATGACGGCGGCCCCGCTGGCCCAGCGCCTGGCGCGCCGCCCCACGGCGCCCTGCGAGGTGATCCTGGTGGAGTCGCCCGAGATCGGCACCATCGGGGTCGGCGAAGCCACATTGCCGACCATCCGCTACTACAATGCCGCGCTGGGCATCGACGCCGACGACTTCGTGCGCCACACCCGGGCCAGCTACAAGCTCGGCATCGAGTTCAAGGACTGGGGCCAGGTCGGCAACCGCTTCTTCCACGGCTTCGGCGACTTCGGCCCTTCCCTCGGCGACTACCCGGCCCACATGTTCTGGCTGCGCATGGCCGCCGAATTCAACAACATGCCGGCCCTGGAGAGCTGGTCGGTGTCCTCGATGATGGCGCGCCAGAACAAGTTCGTGCCGCCCAACGAGCGCGCCCCGACGGCGACCGATACCTATTCCTACGGCTACCATTTCGACGCCGGCCTGTATGCCAGCTACCTGCGCGACTATGCGCTGGCGCGCGGCGCCCAGCGCATCGAAGGCATGGTGGTGGACGTCGAGCGGCACCCGGAGAGCGGCTTCATCACGGCAATCAAGCTGCGCGATGGGCGCCGGGTCGAGGGCGACCTGTTCGTCGACTGCTCGGGCTTCCGGGGCCTGCTGATCGAAGGGGCGCTCGAGGCCGGCTACGAGGACTGGAGCGAGCAGTTGCCCTGCAACAGCGCCCTGGCCGTGCCGTGCGCGAGCGCCGCGGTGCTGACGCCCTACACCCGCTCCAGCGCCAAGGAAGCGGGCTGGACATGGCGCATCCCGCTGCAGCACCGCACCGGCAACGGCCACGTCTACAGCAACGCCTTCACCAGCGACGAGCGGGCGCGCGCGGTGCTGCTGGACTCCCTCGACGGCGCCGCGCTCGACGAGCCGCGCCAGCTACGCTTCGTCACCGGCCGCCGCAAGCGGTCCTGGGTCAAGAACTGCGTCGCGGTGGGCCTGGCCGCCGGCTTCGTCGAGCCGCTCGAATCGACCAGCATCCACCTGATCGAAACCGCGGTCGGCAAGCTGCTCGAGCTGTTCCCGGACCGCGACTGCGCCCCGGCGCTGGCCGCTGAATTCAACCGTTTCGTGGGCGCGCGCTACGAATCGGTGCGCGACTTCATCGTGCTGCACTACAAGCTCACCCGGCGCGACGACTCGGAATTCTGGCGCTACTGCGCCGCCATGCCGATCCCGGATTCGCTGCGGCACCAGATCGAGCTGTTCCGCGAAACCGGGCGCGTGGCCATCCTCGACCGCCACGGTTTCGCCGAACCCTCGTTCGTCGCCATGCTGATGGGCCTCGGCATGGTGCCCAAGCGCTACGATCCTTTTGTCGATGCGCTGGACATCCGCCAGGTGCACGGGCACTTCGCCGGAGTGCGCGACATGATCGCCCAGGCCGTGGCACGGATGCCCGAGCACGGCGCCTACATCGCGGCGCAAGTCGAGCGCGCCGCCTGAACGCCCCCCCGGGCCTGCCGGCCTACCAGCCCATCCTGGCCCGGATCAAGGTGCTCAGCCTGGCGGCATTGGCCTGGTGGTGATGCACCCGCGGATGCTGGCCGTAGCCGGTGTAGTCGAAAAACAGGGTGTCGATCCGCTTGTCGCCGTCCTCCTTGCGCATCTGCGCTACAGCCGCCGTGACGTAGCCGGGCCACGGCGAAGCGGGCCGGGTGGCATCCATGCTGCCGAGCGCGCAGACGATGTAGGCCTGCGGGTAGAGGCTGCGGATGCGCTGCACGAAGCGCTTGTAGGCCTGGATGCGCGCGGCGTCGCTTGGTTCCGGCTGCAGCTTGCGGTCGCGGCCGATCAGCCAGCTGTCGTTCTGCAGCAGGTTGATCACCACCACGTCCGGCGTCCAGCGCTTGAAATCCCACCGGCTGTCGTTGTCGCCGACCGCGCTCAGCTGGTCGTAGAAGTCCGGCATGGTGAAGGGGAACCAGCTGATCATCACGCCGATCCCGCTCTGCGACGTCATGTGCATTTCCGCCTGCAACTGGCGAGCGGCGATCGCCGCGTAGGACAGGAAGCTGTTCTTGTCCTTGCCCGCATCGTCGCGGCCGTTGAGCGCACCCTCGTTGCCCATGCCGCTGGTGATCGAGTCCCCGAAGAACTCGATCCGGCGCGTCGGCCGCGGCGGGGGCGCCAGCAGCCGGGCGCCGTCGTCGAGTATCAGGCCGCGAAACACCGTGCTCCCCTCCTCGCCCTCGGTGCGCTTGGTGATCAGGAAGCTGTGTTCGCCGGGGGCGAGCCGCTGCGCCACCACGTAGGTCGCCTCGCCCTGCTTCGCTTCGATGACCAGCGGCGTCGCCAGGTCCCCGTCCAGGAACACGTTGAAGTAGTTGCGGCCGCGCTGGTCGTCCAGCTTGATGGCGAGCGAGGTGCCGGTGAAGCGTCCGGCGATCGCGCTGTTCGGCCAGGACAGCACCGGGGCGGCCGGCATGGAGAAGTCGATGCGGCCGGTGTACTGCAGCTTGCTGTCGTCCGGGGACACCGGGGTAGCGGCCGCGGCCAGGCCGGCGTGCAGCAGGCCGGCCAGGAGCAGCGAACGGATAATGCGTTTCATCGTGGCGCTTTCGGGAATGTCGGTATGGTAAGGGCCTCAGAGCTTGATCGTCACCGGGCGGCCGTCGTAGCTGACCGACTTGTCGTAGGCATCCAGGTCGCTGGCCGCGGCGGCGCCCGGACGCAGCAGGCGCACCCGGATCTCGCGCTTGAGCGGCATGCCCTGGTACTGGCCCACGCGTGCGCCGATCGTCACGGTGCCGCTACGCTCGTCATAGCTGAACGGGATGCGGCTGTACTCGCCGCGCGCGTAGGCATTGGTCACGCCGTCGTCCTCGTACAGGCTGGCCTGGCCGTCGGCGCCCGCCACGACCTGCAGCACCAGGGGAGCATCCGGCTTCTCGTCAACGTACTGGGTGACCGGCCCGGTCGCGATCACGGCGCCGGCGCGCAGGAACAGCGGAATGCGCTCGCGCGGCGCCTGCACCGTGACGGTATGGCCGCCCTTGTAGCGCTGCCCGGTATCGAAGTCGACCCAGTCGCTGCCCAGCGGCAGATAGACCTGGCGCGAGCGCGCGCCGTAGGCGGTGACTGGCGCCACCATCAGGCTGGGACCGAACATGTACTGGTCCTTGATGTTCTTCACCCGCTCGTCGTGGGGGAAATCCATCGCCAGGCCGCGCATCATGGTGCCGGAATGGTAGTGGGTGTCGGCCGCCATCGTGTAAATATACGGCATCAGGCGGTAGCGCAGCTTCAGGTAGCCGACCATGGCGTCGCGCATGGCTTCGTCGCCTTGCGCGATGTTGTAGATCTCGCGCTTGACCACTTCACCGTGCGAGCGGAAGATCGGAGAAAAGGCGCCGAACTGGAACCAGCGCAGGTTCAGTTCGCGCCATTCCTTCATGTCTTCCGGATCTGCCTGTTTGGTGCCGGTGCTGCGGTTTTCCTGGGCCGAACCGACGTCGCCCACCTGAAAACGCGTCTCCTGGGCGTAGCCGCCGATGTCATGGGTCCAGTTCGGGATGCCCGACATCGAGAAGTTCACGCCCGAGGCGATCTGGTCGGCCAGGTTGTTCCAGCGGCCTACCGTGTCGCCGCTCCACACCGCCACCGAATTGCGCTGGATGCCGGCGAAGCCCGAGCGCGACAGGATGAACTGGCGCTTGTCCGGCTGGTCACGGCGCAGGTTCTCGGCGAAACCCTGCGAGTGCACCAGGCTGTAGGGGTTGAAGGTGACTTCGCCGGCCCCGTGGACGGTCGGGCCGATCAGCTGCTTGAAGTCTTCCAGGCGCGCGTTCGACAGGATGTCCGGCTCGGTATTGTCCATCCACCAGGCGTCGAAGCCCAGGTCGACCAGCTTGTGCTTCATCTGGCGGTAATAGATGTCGCGCGCTTCCTTGGTGTAGGGATCGTAGTGGCTGTTCTTGTAGCCGGGGCCGACCCAGTCGAGGTCGCCGTTCTCGACGTTCTTGGTCCACATATGGCCCTTGCTTGCCAGCTCCTTGTAGTTGTCGGTATTGGCATAGAACTTGCCCCAGATGGACAGCATGATGCGCGCGTTCTGCTTGTGCACGGCGTCCACCATGCCCTTCGGGTCCGGGAAGCGGGTCTTGTCCCAGTCGTGCGAGCCCCAGCCGTCTTCCGGCCAGTAGAACCAGTCCTGCACGATGTTATCCAGCGGCCAGCCGCGCTTGCGGTACTCCGCCACGGTGTCGAGCAGCTGCTGCTGGGTCTCGTAGCGCTGGCGCGACTGCCAGAAGCCGTAGGCCCACTTCGGCATCATCGGCTGCTGCCCGGTCAGGTGGCGGTAGCCGGCGATGACCCGGTCCATGCTGTCCGCGCTGATGACGTAGTAGTTGATCGCTTCCGCGATCTCCGAGGACATGGTGAGCGAATGGCGCTCGGGCTGCGGCAGCGGGTCGTTGTGGGTGATCGCGATCATCCCGCTCGACACCTTCCAGTCGAGGTGCAGCTTGACCGGCTTGTCCTTCTCGAACTTCACTTCGAAGTTGTGGTACCAGGGGTTCCAGCCCATGCGCCAGACGTCCATCACTTCCTTGCCATCGATCGACAGGCGCGCGTAGTCGGAGGAGTACAGCTGCATCTTGTGCACGCCCGGCTTGCTGCTTTCCATGCTGCCTTCCCAGACCACCCGCGCGTCCTTGATCTCCTTCAGGGGCGGCAGCTCCCTGGGCCAGTTCTCGGCCACGTCCTTCAGGTACTGGTAGGCGATGTCCTTTTCCTGGCGGGTCAGCGCCAGCTTGCCGTCGATGTAGTAGCGCGCGGTGAGGCCGCCGGGCCTGCCTCCGGCATCGCGCAGCCTCAGGTCGCGCGACATCCAGGCGTAGGGCGTGGCGTCGCCGAAGCGGGAGATGCTGTTGTTATCCCACAGCAGGCCGTAGTTCTTGTCCGAGACCACGAAGGGCACCGAGGCGATCATGTTGTGCTGGGCCAGCAGCACGTCTTCGCCGTTGTAGTTCATCTGCGAGTTCTGGTGCTGGCCGAGGCCATAGTAGGCGTCGCGGGTGCCGTGGTTGAAGCCCTGCTTGATCGCCAGGTAAGGCTTGCCGCCGACCGTGACCGGCTTCATGCTTTCCGCGTCCTGCCGCAGGATCGGCTTGCCGGCCGCGTCGAAGAAAGCCACGCGCCCGTCCTTCAGCGACACGGTGGCCGAGATCCTCCCCGCCTTGAGCAGCACCGCCTCGTCCTTGCCGGCGCGGGCATTGCTCACCGTGAAGCTGCAGCCGCAGGGCGCGGCGACGGTCATCAGCGAAGGCGTGAGCGCCTTGCCGGGCGCGTCGAACTTGAGCACCTGGATGATGTTGTCGCTCATCAGGTTCAGGCGCACCAGTCTGGCGGCGCCATGGTCGGGCTTGACCTCGATGCCGGTGGCGGTTTTCTGGTAGCTGCCGGCGAGGGCCTGGGTGGCTGCGCACAGCAGCAGGACGGCGCTCGCCATTCGGGTGATTTGCATTGCGGGTCTCCTGGTTATATTTTCGGTGTTCAAGGTTCGTAGGTGCGCATCCTGAGCTTGAGAACGGTCGGCGCCGCCGGCAGGTTCAGGCCATAGTCGGTCTGGTCGCCATTCCAGTTGCGTTCCATGGTCCAGCGCCCGGCGGCGTCGAAGCGGCCCTCCTCGACGCGCGCGAACATGGCCGGCTTGCCGTCGGCCGATGCGAGCTTGATGCGCGCGCGCTGGCCGACCAGCACGAACTCGCCGGGGCCGATCTGCGCGATCGCCACGCCGCCGCCCGGCTGCTCGGTGCCCTCGGCGTATTCGTTCTTGTCGCGCAGGTACTGGCGCTCGCCGAACTGGAATTCGCGGAAGGAGACCGTGGCTTTCCACCCGTTCAGGACGACCGTCTGTTCGGCCCGGTCGTCGCCCTCCGCCACCCCGTGGGTGCGGCCTTCGAAAGCCCAGCGCGCCCACAGGCGCGCCATCGGCCCAAAAGCGGCGTACACCTGGGCGAAGGGTTCGACCATCCGGCGGTCGGTGTGCTTCGAACCGAGCGGGTAGTTGCTGTAGCTGGCGTAATCGATCCCGAACGGGACCACACCGAGGGCGCCCTGGCCGAGGATCTGGTAGACATAGCGCGCATAAGCGGCCGCGTTGCCCATCTCGGCCACGAGCAAGGCGTTGTCCGGACGCCGGAAGCTTTCCAGCACCGCGCCGACCTTGTCCGACTCAGGCATGTAGATGTCGGGCGCGGCGAAATCGATGTGGGGCGCGGCCGCCTTGTAGATGCCGAGCACGTCCCAGGTGGGGCCTCCGCTGGCGAAGTCGCCGCGCCAGACCGTGGCCGGCTGGCCCGGGTGGCCGGGCTCGCGCAGCGCGTTGTTGACGAACATGGGCAGGTCGTAGACGGCGCGCCCCGCCTTGGCGATGTCGCCGATGTAGCGGGCCATCGCCCAGGCATGGAAGTACTGTTCGGCATAGTCGCCATACACCTCGCTCCAGCTGCCCTCGGCCGGGCGTCCCGCGGGCGGGCGCTGGCGCGCCAGCACCGCTTCGGGCACAGGCTGGCGAAACGCCGCCTCGGCGCGCGCACCATAGTCGCGCACCAGCCCATAGGTGCCGACCTCGTTCTCGACCTGCACCATGATCACGGTGCGCTTGCCGGCGTCGATGTTGCGGATATGGCGCATCAGGGCCACGAAGGCCTTGCGGTCGGCGGCGAGCGTGGCTTCGCCGAAGGGCGACAGGCAGTAGCTGGCCTTGCCTTCCCGGTCGCGCATGCGCGGAAAGCGCGCGTCGTCGAACTTCACCCATTCCGGTGTATAGGCCGGACCGGTGTTCTTCCAGGTGCCGAACCACAGCAGCACCAGGCGCTTGCCGTGCCGGCGCGCCTGCGCCACCAGGGTGTCCACGTAGCTGAAGTCGAAGCGCCCCTCCTCGGGCTCGACCTGCTCCCAGGCCACCGGGATCGCCAGCGTGTTCGCTTGCGCATCTTCGAGCGCCGCCCAGACCTTGGGCAGGGCCAGCGGGTAGTTGCTGGAGTTGTGGGCCTGGCCGCCCAGCACCAGGAAGGGGTGGCCGTCGACCAGCAGCGCGTGGCGGCCCTCGCGCTCGACCATGCGCGGCAGGCCGGGATCGGCGGCGCCGGCCGGCGCCGTGAGTACGAGCTGCGCCAGCGCCAGCACCGGCGCAAGCATCCTGAATCGCTTCATGCTGTCTCCTGTCGGGCTGTCGCCGCCCGCCAGGAGGCGTGGCCGGACATGTCCCCCGCTGCTTGTCGTGAGCGCCGCCTGCCGGCGCCGCTGCCTGCATCCTAAGCCAGCCTGCGCAGGCATGGCAAGAAAAATGTTCACGCTAACATAGGTGTGCGCCAGACTTCCGGGGGTTTTCCATACAAAAACTTCTACCTGCGGAGCGAGCGGTATGGGCGAAGCGGCGAAAGCTTATGAAATCGATTTCTTGACCTGGCTCGTTGTATTGCGTACTGTAGAGAACTAGTGAGCCTGGCTGTGTCGGGGCGGGCAGTATTCTGTATCGGCTCCCAGTAGAGAACCGCCATGTCCATGGCTCACCGCATGCAAGCCGGTCTTCGCTAGTGTTGCGCATTAACAAAACATACAATCTTGTAAGGTTTCTGATAAAGATTTATGGTAGCGTACAACAATAGGTGTTAGCCAAGGCTTTGGCGTAGTGCTGGCGCATGATACATAAAAAAATTACTTATACCAGGAGACAACGTGAGGAAGTTCCAGAAAACAGCGATCGCTGCAGCGGTCGCGCAGATTGCCGTCCTCTACAGCGGCGCAGCATGGGCCCAGACCGCGAACACCAGTGCCGCCGAGCCCACCACCCCCAATGCAGCCGTCGTAACCGTGACCGGCCAGCGCGCCGCGATCCAGTCGGCCCAGAAACTCAAGCAGGAAGCGGACGAAGTCGTCGATTCGATCGTCGCCGAGGACATCGGCAAGCTGCCGGACCGCTCGATCACCGAAGTGCTGAGCCGCGTGGTCGGCGTGACCATGGACCGCAGCGCACCGAATGACCCGCAGCACTACGCGGTGGAAGGTTCGGGCATCGCGATCCGCGGCCTGACCTATGTGCTGTCCGAGCTGAACGGCCGCGAAGCCTTCTCGGCCAACGGCGGCCGCTCGCTCAGCTTCAGCGACGTGCCTCCCGAGCTGATGGCCGGTGTCGACGTGTACAAGAACCCGTCGGCCGAGCACATCGAAGGCGGCATCTCCGGCATCGTCAACTTGCGTACTGCGATGCCTTTCGACTTCAAGGGCTTCAAGGGTGCGGCCACGGTGAACACCAGCTACTCGGAACTGCTCAAGAAGCGCGCCGATCCGAGCGGTTCGGTGCTGTTCTCGAACCGCTGGACCACCCCGCTCGGCGAAGTCGGCGCCCTGATCGACCTGGCGTCGTCCAAGACGAATACCCGCAACGACGCGATGAACATCTCGCCGTACTATCCGCACGTGAACGACATCGTTCCGGGCAAGACCATGTGGGTGCCGAAAGGCGCGGAATGGCGCTCCCAGACCTTCAACCGCAACCGCAAGGGCGATTACGCGGCCTTCCAGTGGCGCCCGATCCGCGACCTGACCGCCGGCCTGACCTATTTCCGCTCGCGCTACCGCGAAGACTGGTCCGAGCAGGCCCTGCTGACGCAGGAAACCAATGCCTACGAGATGCAGGTGCAGAACGGCGTCTGGTCCGATACCGGTGCCCTGCTGGCAGGCACCTGGTCGAATCCGGAAAACGGCGGCGTCAACTACAACAGCGACCGCCGCGTCTCCGACCGCCGCTCGAGCACCCAGGACATCGCGCTGAACATCAACTGGCGTGTGAGTCCAGACTGGACCGTGGTCTCCGACTTCCAGCGCGTCAAGGCCCGCACCCAGGGCTTCGATTCGGACGTGGCGACCGGCATCCGCGTGCCGAGCCAGGCCGTCGACTTCCGCGGCGAGCGTCCGGTGTTCAGCTTCAGCCCGGCCGACCTGGCCTATTTCGCCAATCCGGCGAATTACTACTGGGCGTACACGATGGAGCACATGGACAACTCCACCGCCGACAGCAAGGCTTGGAAGACCGACGTCAAGTACGACTTCGACCATCCGGTGCTGCGCGACATCCGTTTCGGCGTGCGCCTGCAGAACCGCGACTCCCTCAACCAGAACACCAATCCGAGCTACAACTGGCAGGGCGTGACCCAGCCGTGGATGGTGGGCTGGCGCATCCCGCACGAGGCCTTCCTGAACGACCCGCGCTTCGCCGGCGGCGCCTCGCTGGTCGGACAACCGAACTTCTTCGGCGGCGACGTGACCATCCCGGCCGTGTGGTTCCCGGACGACGCCGTCGCGCGCGGCTATCCCGACAGCTATGCCAAGCTGCACGGCTATGGCCTGGCGCTGTGCGAGCAGCAGAAAGCGGCCCAGGGCTGGGGCGACTGCGTCGCCTGGAAACCGGCGGGCTTCGCCGACGACCCGGCCAGCATCAACAAGCAGAGCGAGAAGACCCGCGCCCTCTACACGCAGGCGCGCTTCAGCTTCGACGACTGGGGCTATCCGATCGACGGCAACATCGGTGTGCGCTACGTGAAGACCAAGTCGAACGCCTTCGGCTACACCGTGTTCGCCCCGAACCTGCCGACCATCCCGGAAGGCGCCAACGTCGTAGGCAGGGACCTGATCCCGAACATCGCGGCCTTCTCGAAGCGCCAGGACTACGAAAACGCATACCACAACTGGCTGCCGAGCCTGAACCTGCGCTACAAGGCCGCGGACAACCTGCAGTTCCGCTTCGCCGTGGCCAAGTCGATGTCGCGTCCGGACTTCGGCCAACTGTCGGCCTACACCTCGCTGTCGCAATCGGTGCGTTCGACCACCACCGGCGGCGAGGGCACCGGCCTGCCGACCACCGTGACCTTCAACGGCGTGAGCTTGACGGGCACCGGCCAGGGCAACCCGAACCTGCGCCCGGCGACGGCGACTTCGGTCGACCTGACCGCCGAGTGGTACTTCGCCAAGGCCGGTTCGCTGACCTTCGCGATGTTCAACAAGGACATCAAGAACATCATCGTCAACCAGAACTACAACTACACGGTGCAGGACGCAGCCGGCGCCGACCGCCAGTTCCTGGTCACCGGCCCGACCAACGGCGCCCACGGCTACGCTCGCGGCTTCGAGGTCGCCTACCAGCAGTACTTCGACTTCGTGCCGGACTGGCTCAAGGGCCTGGGTACCCAGTTCAGCTTCACTTTCGTGGACAGCGAGCGCAAGCTGAACAACCCGGTATATTCGCAGTGGTGCAGCGGCGGCGAAGGCGCGGAAAACCTGAACCTGTCGATCAACGGCTGCGACACCGACATGCGCTCGTTCGGCAACCTGCCGCTGCAGGGCCTGTCCAGGCGGACCATCAACCTGGCGCTGATGTACGAGCGCGGCCCGGTCCAGGCGCGCCTGGCCTACAACTGGCGTTCGCGCTACCTGCTGGGCGTGAACCAGTGGGGCACCCGCGGCACCGACGCGCGTGACATGAACCCGGCCAGCCCCACCTACGGCACTTACAACGGCGACAACAACCAGGCCTACGGCCTGCCGCTGTGGATGGACGACTACGGCCAGCTCGACGGTTCGTTCTTCTACAACGTGACGCCGAAGCTGCGCATCGGCGTGGAAGCGACCAACCTGACCGACACCACGGTCAAGCAGCTGATGCAGCAGCACGTCGGCATGCTGGGCCGCGCCTGGTTCAAGACCGGCCGCAGCTTCGGCGTGCGCGCATCGTACGACTTCTGATGTAAGTCAGTTCGTTCGTCTCTCCTGAAGTCGCGGTACCGCCATGCGGTCCGCGGCTTTTTTTATCCCCCCTCAGACAAGGAGCATCCTCATGCACATCCAAGGCGACATGATCATCGGCAGGCGCAGCGTGCGCGGCGCCGCCGGCAGCGTCCATGCCATCGACCCGGCACGCCACGCCACTCTCGAGCCGTCCTTCGGCCTGGCCTCCAGCGCGGAACTTGGCGCCGCCTGCGAACTGGCCGAGCAGGCCTTCGACAGCTACCGCGCCCTGCCCCTCGAGCGGCGCGCCGCTTTTCTGGAGGCCATCGCCGCCCGCATCCTCGACCTCGGCCCGGCCCTGATCGAGCGCGCCGGCCTCGAATCCGGCCTGCCGCAGGCGCGCCTGGAAGGCGAGCGCATGCGCACCGTGAACCAGCTGCGCCTGTTCGCCAAGGTGGTTCGCGACGGCCACTTCCTGGGCGCGACCCTCGACTCGGCCCTGCCGGAACGCACGCCGCCGCGGCCCGACCTGCGCATGCGCAAGATTCCGTTGGGTCCGGTCGCGGTCTTCGGCGCCAGCAACTTCCCGCTCGCCTTCTCGGTCGCCGGCGGCGATACCGCCTCCGCCCTCGCGGCGGGCTGCCCGGTGGTGGTCAAAGCCCACAACGCCCACCTCGGCACCTCGGAGCTGGTGGCCCGCGCGGTGCAGCAGGCCGCCGTCGACTGCGACATGCCCGAAGGCGTGTTCTCGATGCTGGTCGGCGAAGGCCGGACCATCGGCGCCGAGCTGGTCGCGCATCCCGCCATCAAGGCGGTGGGTTTCACCGGCTCGCGCCAGGGCGGCCTGTCCCTGATGCGCATCGCCGCCGCGCGCGCCGAGCCGATTCCCGTGTACGCCGAAATGAGCAGCATCAACCCCTTCTTCCTGCTGCCGGACGCGCTCGAGGGCAAGGCCGCGCAGCTGGGCCAGGGTTTCGTCGATTCGCTCACGCTCGGCGTCGGCCAGTTCTGCACCAACCCGGGCCTGGTGATCGGCCTGGAGGGAGAAGCCTTCAACGCCTTCTCGGTGGCCGCCGCCGAGGCCCTGCAGCAGAAGACGGCCGGCACCATGCTCACGCCCGGCATCCACCAGGCCTACGTGGAAGCGATCGAACGCCGTTCCACCGTTCCGGGCCTGCAATTGCTCGCGCGCGGCGCGACGGCGGCCTCCGATGGTCCGGCCTGCGCCGCGCAGCCGGCCCTGTACGGTTGCGATGCCGCCACCTTCCTGGCCAACCCTGCGCTGGAAGAAGAAATCTTCGGCCCGGCCGCGCTGATGGTGCGCTGCCGCGACGAAGCCGAGCTGCTGGCGGTGGCCAGGCATGTCGAAGGCCAGCTGACCGCGACCGTGCATGCGACGGCGGCGGACGGCAAGCTGGCGGCAAGCCTGCTGCCACTGCTCGAGCGCAAGGCTGGCCGCATCCTGTTCAACGGCTTCCCGACCGGCGTCGAGGTGTCGCACGCGATGGTGCACGGCGGCCCCTTCCCTGCCACCTCGGACAGCCGCACCACCTCGGTCGGCGCCACGGCGATCGACCGCTTCCTGCGCCCGGTCTGCTACCAGGCGGTGCCGGCGGAACTGCTGCCGGAGGCGCTGCGCGACGATAATCCGCTGGGCCTGGCCCGCGTGGTGGACGGCGTATTGAAAACCGCAGGCTGATCGGAGCAGTTGTAGGGTGGGCGGATTCCGCCCACGCGGTCAAATCACGGTGCTGCAGCCCGTGCGTCCATTCAAAGGCCAGCGATCACCGCGTGGGCGGGAGGACCCGCCCACCCTGCGGAAATCGAAAACCACATCAAAAAGCCAGGCTCATGCCTGGCTTTTTTGTCGCTGCGCGGCGCCGAAGCGGCGCCGCTTCCTTAGCGGCGTCCGGTGCGGGTCGCCACGTCCAGCCACACCGCCAGGGTCAGGATCAGGCCCTTGACGATCATCTGCCAGTAGGTGTCGACGTCCAGCATCGACATGCCGTTGTCCAGGCTGGCCATGACCAGGGCGCCGACCAGGGCGCCGTGCACGGTGCCGGCGCCGCCGCGCATCGAGGTGCCGCCGATGAAGCAGGCGGCGATCACGTCCAGCTCGGCCGACATGCCGGCCGAAGGCGACCCGGCCGCCAGGCGCGCCGTGTTGATCAGGCCGGCCAGTGCGCACATCAGGCCCATCAGGCCGAAGATCCACAGCTTCACGGCGCGCACGTTGATGCCCGACAGGCGCGTCGCTTCCATATTGCTGCCGACGGCGTAGATGCGGCGGCCGAACACGGTCTGGCGTGCGATGTAGCTGAACACGCCCAGCAGCACCAGGAGGATCAGCACCGGCAGCGGGATGCCTTCGTAGCTGTTGAAGGTGGTGATCAGGCCAGCCAGCACCACGCCGATGATGGCGACCCTGCCCACGCTGCGCCACAGCGGCATGACCGGCAGATTGTGGCGCGCCTGGCTGGCGCGCTGGCGCCAGGCCAGCACGCAGGCCAGCACGAACAGGCCCGCGCCGAGCAGCATGCCGAAGGCCGGCGGCAGGTAGGCCTGGCCGAGCTGCTCGAATTCGGGCGAGATCGGCGCGATGGTGGTGCCGTCGGTCAGGCCGAGCACGATGCCGCGATAGGCGAGCATGCCCCCCAGCCCGACAATGAATGAGGGTATCCCCGCATACGCCGTCAGGTAGCCGTTCAAAAAGCCCAGGAACATGCCGCCGGCGAGCACGATTGCCATCGAGATCGGCAAGGGCAGGTGGTGCACCACGTCGAGCACGGCGGCCAGGCCGCCCAGCAGGCCCAGGAGCGAGCCGATCGACAGGTCGATTTCGCCGGCGATGATGACGAACACCATGCCGCAGGCCAGGATGCCGGTGACCGACATCTGGCGCATCAGGTTGGACAGGTTGCGCGCCGAGGTGAAGCCGCCGTCGGTCTGCCAGCTGAAGAAGGCCCAGATCAGCGCGATCGCGACCAGCAGGGCCAGGATCTTGTACTGCGTGAAAATCTGCTTGAAGCTGATTCCATTGTTGGTCGTGGCCAGTGCCGCGCCGCCCTGGGCGACGGCCGGGGCCTGTACTTTGTCTAGCATCATTTCACCTGTCCGATTGCAGCGGCCAGCACCATTTCCTGGGTCAGGCCTTGATTGTCAAAATTGCCGCGCAGCTTGCCCTCGCCCATCACCAGCACCCGGTCGGAGACCCCGAGCACCTCGGCCAGTTCGGACGAGACCATGATGATCGAGATTCCCTGGGCGGCCAGTTCGAGGATCAGCTTGTAGATCTCGAACTTGGCGCCGACGTCGACGCCGCGGGTCGGCTCGTCGAGGATCAGCACCCTCGGCTGGGTCAGCAGCATCTTGGCCAGCACCGCCTTTTGCTGGTTGCCGCCCGAGAGCGCCGTGATCGGCAGCGCCGGGCTGGCGGTCTTGAGCGCCAGGCGGCGAATCTGCTCGCCCACCTCGCGCGCTTCCCGCGCGTCGTCGATGCGGGAGAGCTTCGAGAAGCGGTCCAGCACCGACAGGGTGATGTTCTCGCCCACCGACAGGTCGCGCACGATGCCGTGCTGCTTGCGGTCTTCGGGCACCAGGGCGAAGCCGGCGTCGATCGATTTCAGCGGCGTCGAGGTGTCGACGCGCCGCCCTTCCAGCCAGACCTCGCCCTCATGCGCGCCTTCGTAGGCGCCGTAGATGGCCGTGACCAGTTCCGTGCGCCCCGCGCCCACCAGGCCGGCAATGCCGAGGATCTCGCCGCGCCGCAGCTCGAAGGAGACGTCGTCGACCTTCTTGCGCTGCGGCTGGTCCGGGTCCCAGCAGCTCACGTGGCGCGCCTCCATCACCACCTCGCCCACCGCGTGCGGCAGGGACGGATAGAGCTGGTTCATCTCGCGCCCGCACATCTGGGCGATGATGCGGTCGACGTTCATGTTCTCCATCGGCGTGGTGGCGATGTGCTTGCCGTCGCGGATCACCACGATGGTGTCGCAGATCGCCGCGACTTCCTCGAGCTTGTGCGAGATGTAGACGCAGGCCACGCCTTTTTTCTTGAGATCGCGGACGATCTCGAGCAGCACGGCGATCTCGCTGGCCGTGAGCGAGGCCGAGGGCTCGTCCAGGATCAGGAGGCGCGCCTGCTTGTTGAGCGCCTTGCCGATCTCGATCAGCTGCTGGTGGCCGCCGCCGTAGTTCTTCACCGGCAGCACCACGTTCACGTCGGGGAGCTTGAGTTCGCGCAGGATTTCCTCGGCGCGGCGGTTCATGGCGGGATAGTCGAGGCGGCCGCCCGGCAGGGTCAATTCGTTACCGAGGAAGATGTTTTCGGCCACCGACAGCTCGGGCACCAGCATCAGTTCCTGGTGAATGATGATGATGCCCGCGTCTTCGGTCTCGCGCACCGAGCGCGCCCGCAGCGGCTGGCCGTCGAGCAGGATTTCGCCGTCCCAGCTTCCGTGCGGGTAGACCGCCGACAGCACTTTCATCAGGGTCGACTTGCCGGCGCCGTTCTCGCCGCACAGGCCGATGCACTCGCCGGGGCGGATCGCCAGATCGATCCCGTCGAGCGCGGGGACACCGTCGAATCGCTTCGCGATGCCCTTCATTTGGAGAAGATAGGGTGACATTCAAGACTCGTTCGTGCGCGCCGCCAGCGCCGGTCGCTATCGACCGGCGCGGCTGGCGCAAAGTGCCGACAGCTGGCGGATTACTTGCCGGCCAGCTGCGCCTGGGTGTAGAAGCCGTCCTAGACGAGCAGGTCGACGTTCGACTTGTTCAGCAGGACCGGCTTGAGCAGCAGGCTGTCGACGTTCTTGACGCCGTTGTGCATCTGCGCGTTGTAGGCCGGCTTCTGGTTGCGCACCAGCTGCACCGCGACGCTGGCGGCATTCGCGGCCAGGGCGCGCAGCGGCTTGTAGACGGTCATGGTCTGGGTGCCGGCGATCACGCGGCGCACCGCCGCCAGGTCGGCATCCTGGCCCGACACCACCACCTTGCCGGCCAGCTTCTGCGCCGCCAGCGCCTGGATCGCGCCGCCGGCGGTGCCGTCGTTGGAGGCGACCACGGCGTCGATCTTGTTGCCGCTCGCGGTCAGCGCATTCTCGACGATGGCCATGGCTTCCGATGCGCTCCAGTCCCTGACCCACTGCTTGCCGACGATCTTGATGTCGCCCTTGTCCACCAGCGGCTGCAGCACCTTCATCTGGCCTTCGCGCAGGATCTTGGCGTTGTTGTCGGTCGGGGCGCCGCCCAGCAGGTAGTAGTTGCCCTTCGGCTTGAGGTTCACCAGCGACTGCGCCTGCAGTTCGCCGACCGCCTTGTTGTCGAAGGAGACATAGGCGTCGACGTCGGCATTCAGGATCAGGCGGTCGTATGAGACCACCTTGATCTTGGCCTTCTTGGCCTCGCGGATGGCGTTGTTGAGCACGGTGGCGTTGTAGGGAACGATCACCAGGACGTCCACGCCGCGCGAGATCAGGTTCTCGATCTGGGCGATCTGGCGCTGCTCGCTGGCGTCGGCCGACTGTACGTACACCTTGGCGCCCAGCTTCTGGGCCGCGGCGGTGAAGTAGTCGCGGTCGCGCGCCCAGCGCTCCAGGCGCAGGTCGTCGATCGAGAAGCCGATCTTGGGATTGGTGGCATCCGCGTGGGCCACGCCCACGCCGCAGGTAGACAGGATTGCGCAGGCCAGGCTGACGGCCTTGATCATCTTTTTCATTTGTTACGTCTCCTATGAATTTCTTATGCTTCTTGTGTTGCCTTACGGTGCGGCTCTGCGGCAGCTCCTGCCATTCTGATCAAAATCCCGCCGCAACGCCAGCCCGTTTCGTCGTCAGTGGTTATGGCGCGGCATGTCGTGGCCCACGCCGCGGTAAGGCAGCGCCAGCTCCATGCAGGCGCCGGTATGCAGCTGGCCCACGGTGGCGCGGTAGATCTGCTGCCACGGCGTCTGGTCCGGCGGGATGGCGGGCGGCGTGTCCTTGCGGCGCGCTTCCAGTTCCTCGTCCGGGATCAGGACGTCGCAGCGTCCGGCATTCAGGTCCACCCGCACGATGTCGCCGGTACGCAGCAGCGCCAGGTTGCCCCCGGCCGCGCTCTCCGGCGAGGCATTCAGGATCGACGGGCTGTCCGAGGTGCCGGACTGGCGGCCGTCGCCCAGGGTCGGCAGCGCCATGATGCCGCGCTTGATCAAGGCATCGGGCGGCTGCATGTTCACCACCTCGGCCGAGCCGGGCCAGCCGATCGGGCCCGAACCGCGGATCACCAGCATGGTGCGCTCGTCGATGTCCAGGCTCGGGTCGTTGATGCGGTGGTGATAGTCGTCCGAGCCATCGAACACGACCACCCGGCAGTCGAAGCGGTTCTCCGCGCCAGGCTCCGAGAGATAGCGTGCGCGGAAAGCGGGCGAAATCACGCTGGTTTTCATGATGGCGAAGTCGAACAGGTTCCCCTTCAGCACCAGGAAGCCGGCGCTGTGCTTGAGCGGGTCGGCAAACGGCCGGATCATCTCGCGGTCGGCGCTTTCCTTGCCTGCCAGGTTTTCCGCCATCGTGCGGCCGGTTACGGTAGGACGCTTCGAACGCAGCAGTCCCTGCTGCTCGAGCTCCCACATGATGGCCGGCACGCCGCCGGCGCGGTGGAAGCGCTCGCCCAGGTATTTTCCGGCCGGCTGCATGTTGAGCAGCAGCGGCACGTCGTAGCCATACTCCATCCAGTCCGACGGCAGGATCTCGATGCCGGCGTGGCGCGCCATCGCCACGATGTGGGGCTGGGCATTGCTCGATCCGCCGATCGCGGCGTTGACCACGATCGCATCCAGGAAGGCCTCGCGCGTCAGGATGCTCGACGGACGCAGGTCTTCATGCGCCATCGCCACGATGCGCCGGCCGGTCTCGTAGGCCATCTGGCCGCGCTCGCGGTAGGGTGCGGGAATCGCCGAGCAGCCGGTCAGCGACATGCCGAGCGCCTCGGCCACCGCGTTCATGGTCGAGGCGGTGCCCATGGTGTTGCAATGGCCGCTCGATGGCGCCGAGGCGGTCGCGATCTGGATGAACTTGTCCTCGTCGATCTCGCCGGCCGCCAGGCGCCGGCGGCCCTTCCAGATCGCCGCGCCCGAGCCCACCAGCTCGCCTTCGAACCAGCCGTCCAGCATCGGCCCGCCCGACAGCACGATGGCGGGGATGTCGACCGTGCTGGCGGCCATCAGCTGGGCCGGCGTGGTCTTGTCGCAGCCGGTGGTCAAGACCACGGCGTCGATCGGATAGCCATGCAGGATCTCGACCAGGCCCAGGTAGGCCAGGTTGCGGTCCAGCGCGGCGGTCGGGCGGCGGCAGTTTTCAAAGATCGGATGCAGCGGGAATTCCATCGGAATGCCGCCGGCGTCGCGGATGCCGTCGCGCACGCGCTTGGCCAGGTCCAGGTGGATGCGGTTGCAGGGCGCGATGTCGCTGCCGCTCTGGGCGATGCCGATGATCGGCTTGCCCGAGCGCAGCTCTTCGGGAGTGATCCCGTAGTTCATGAAGCGCTCCAGGTAGAGCGCGGTCATGTCGATGCGGTCTTCGTTGTCGAACCAGTCCTGCGACCGGAAGCGCCGTGGCTTTGCTTGCTTGTTTGCGTGATCGTCTTGATTCATGTTCTCAGTCCTTCAGGCGCAGCAGTTGCTGCGGCAGTCCCGGCGTCTCCACGCGGAAGCTGAACAGGCCGCCCGCCAGTGGCTGCGCCGCCAGTTCGTCCTTCGACAAGCCCTTGCGCGCCGTGGTGGCGTAGACCGTGCGCAGGTCCGGCCCGCCGAAGGCCAGCTTGGTGACGTTGGCGCAAGGGAAGCGCACTTCGCCGAGCTTGTTGCCAGCCGCGTCGAAGCGGTCGATGCGCCAGCCGCCAAAGGTCGCGATCCACACGCAGCCTTCCACATCCACGGCCATCCCGTCCGGATAGCCGCCGTCCGTCAGCGTCACGAACAGGCGCTTGTTCGACAGGCCGCCGTCCGCCGCCCGGTCGAAGGCGTAGGTGCGCTTGTCCAGGGTGTCGGTGTGGTACAGGGTGCGCCCGTCGGGGCTGAGCGCTGGACCGTTGGTGATGATGTAGCCGTCGTCCTTGCGTTCGGCGGCGCTGCCGTCGAAGCGGTAGAGCGCGCCGCTGGGCCGCTCTTCCGCGTCGTCCATCGACCCGAACCACAGGGCGCCATCCGCATCGACGTGGCCGTCGTTGAAGCGGTTGCCCGGCTGGTCGGCTTCGACCGCGAGCAAGGGTTGGAAGGCGCCACTGTTTTCATTGAAGCGATACAGGCCGTCGTCCAGCGAGCAGACCATGCCGCCGCTTGACGCGCGGACGATGAAGCTGACCTGGCCCGGCGCTTCCCAGCTGCGCTGGTTGGCGCCGTCGCCGTCGCAGCGGTGCACGCGGCGCCCCTTGATGTCGACGAACCAGACCTGCCTGCTGCCTGCGTCCCACAGGACGCCCTCGCCCAGCGTCGCCCCGACCTGCCACAGGCAGGACGGGCTGCTTGCGATGTCGTTGCGGCCGCTCATGCGCCGTACCAGCCCGCGTCGACGAAGTATTCGCGGCCGCTGCAGTGGCGCGCGTTGCTCGAGGCCAGGAACAGCGCCAGCGCCGCGACGTCCTCCATCTCGACGCGCTCGGGCATGCACTGGCCGGCCAGGATGCGCGCCTCTTCTTCCTCGGTATGCCACAGCGCCTGCTGGCGCGGCGTGCGCACCGCGCCCGGCACCACGGTGTTGGCGCGGATGCCGTACTTGCCGACCTCGCGCGCCAGCGCGCGGGTCATGCCCTCGATGCCGGCCTTGGCCGTCATGTACAAGTGCAGCTGGGTGTGCGGCAGGTGCCAGGAGATCGAGCCGAAATTCAGGATCACGCCGTCGCGCCGCGCCTTCATGCCCGGCAGGACGGCCTGGGTGCAGAAGAACTTGTGGCGCAAGTTCACGTTCATGCGGCTGTCCCAGTATTCCGGGGTGACGTCCTCGATCTCGTGGCGGTCGTCGTTGGCCGCGTTGTTGAGCAGGATGTCGACGCCCCCCAGCTGCTCTTCGATGGCGGCGAAGACGGCCTTGAGCTGGTCCAGGTCGGTCAGGTCGCAGCGCATGAACCTGGGCGGGTATTGGGCGTCGGCCAGGCGGCCCTCGAGCTCGCGCGAGGCTTCCTCGGCGATGTCGAGGAAGACCACGCGCGCGCCCTGGCGGGCAAAGGCCGCGGTCAGCTCGCTGCCGATGCCGCTGCCGCCGCCGGTGACGACCACGCGCTTGCCCGCCAGGTCGGCGTAGGACGCGTAGGCGAATGTTTGTTTCTTATTGTCAGACATGAAGTTCTCGTTTGCAGGTGCAGCCTAGTGGGCGCCGGCGGCGGCCAGCAGGCCGCGCCGCGCCAGGTTGTTGTAGAGGGCCCGTACGCCGAAGGTCCAGGGTTCGATGCCGTCGCTGCGCTGGACCGTGTTGACCAGGGTGCCGAGCGAAGGCGTGGAGATGCTGACGCGGTCGCCCAGGTGGTGGGTGAAGCCCTTGCCCGGCGCGTCGCGGTCCTTGATCGGCGAGAACATCGTGCCCAGGAAGAGCATGAAGCCGTCCGGGTACTGGTGGTGGGCGCCCCAGGTCTGGCCGACCAGGTCGAGCGGGTCGCGGCTGATCTCGCGCATGCGGCTGCGGCCTTCCAGCGTGAAGCCGTCGTCCAGGCCTTCGATCAGCATGCCCACTTCGGCTTCGCGCAGGGCGTCCAGCGAGAAGGCGCCATCGAACAGGCGGATGAAGGGCCCGATCGCGCAGGAGCCGTTGTTGTCCTTGGCCTTGCCCAGCAGCAGAGCGCTGCGCCCCTCGATGTCGCGCAGGTTGACGTCGTTGCCGAGCGCGCCGCCCACCACCTGTCCACGGCTGTTCACCGCCAGCACGATTTCCGGTTCCGGGTTGTTCCAGTGCGAAGCCGGGTGCAGGCCGACCGCGGCCCCGTGGCCGACCGCCGACATCGGCTGCGACTTGGTGAACACTTCGGCGTAGGGCCCGATGCCCACTTCCATGTACTGCGACCACAGGCCGCGCCCGGCCAGCTCCTCTTTCAGGCGCAGGGCCGCCTCGGAGCCGGGTTCGATCTGGGACAGGTTGGTCCCGATCGAGGCCTGCAACTGGGCGCGCAGTTCGCCGGCGCGGCCGGGATCGCCCTTGGCCTGCTCTTCGATCACGCGTTCCAGCAGGCTGACCGCGAAGGTCACGCCGCAGGCCTTGATCGCCTGCAGGTCGCAGGGCGCGAGCAGCTTGACGCTGCCGTCAAGGCTGCCGCGCGCCGCCGACCGCACCAGCGCCAGCGCATCGCCCAGGTCTTCGCCTTCGGCGCCGCGCACGATCGCCA
Source organism: Massilia sp. (assembly GCF_046293535.1). Lineage (NCBI taxonomy): Bacteria > Pseudomonadati > Pseudomonadota > Betaproteobacteria > Burkholderiales > Oxalobacteraceae > Massilia > Massilia sp. The sequence goes on from NZ_JBKBOV010000011.1 coordinate 115,578, forward strand.
GCATGTCGTCGCGCTCGAACAGTTCGGCCACCGTGGCGGCGTGCCGGGTGATGTCGACCAGGCGCCCGCGGCGCACCGCCACGACGGCGGGACCGGCGACCGGGCAGTCGGCCGAGGCTGCGCGCCAGACGCGCCCGACCATCAAGGCCTGGTCCAGGTCGGCGGGCAACAGATTGGTTTCTTGTGTCATGATCGTTCTCTTTTCCTTATGCCACGGTGAGGGTCGCCTTCTTGAGGTCCACGCTGTTCGGTCCCACGAAGATGCTGAACGTGCCCGGCTCGACGACGCGCTTCATCTCGGTATTGAAGAAGCGCAGGTCGCTCGGCTGGATGTCGAATTCCACGGTGCTGCTGGCGCCCGGCTCGAGCGTGACGCGCCGGAAGCCCTTCAGCTCCAGCAGCGGCCGGGTCACCGAGCTGACGTCGTCGCGGATGTAGAGCTGCACGACTTCGTCGCCGCGCAGCTTGCCCACGTTGCGCACCTCCACCTGGACCCGGGTGCTGCCGTTCACCCCGATGCGCGCCTGGCTCAGGCGCGGTGGGGAGATCTCGAAGCGGGTATAGGACAAGCCGTAGCCGAACGGGAACAAGGGCGTCGTGACCCCGTCGATGTAGCCGCGCCGGGTGCTCGGCTTGCGGTTGTAGTACATCGGCAGCTGGCCCGGGTCGCGCGCGATCGTCACCGGCAGCTTGCCGCCCGGGTTGGCGCGGCCGAACAGCAGGTCGGCCACGGCATGGCCGGTTTCCTGGCCCAGGTACCAGCATTCGAGCAGCGCATCGGCGCGTTCGGCCAGCAGCTTGGCCGAGAGCGGGCGGCCGTTGAGCAGCACCACCACGGTCGGCTTGCCCAGTGCGAAGATGGCGCGCGCCAGGTCGTTCTGCTGGCCCAGCAGGTCCAGCGTGATGCGGTCGCCCAGGTGGTTGTCGGCCCAGGCTTCGCGCGCGGTCATTTCGTTGTCGCCCAGGACCATGACGATGGTGTCGGCCTGCCTGGCCGCTTCCACCGCGTCGGCGATCAGGCGGGCATTGACTTCCGGCCGGGTGAACTCGATCTCGTCCTTGCCCCAGATGCGCTGCTCGGTCAGGCGCACGCCCTCGCGGTAGGCGAACGAGAAGCCCTGGCTGCGCGCTTCCTGCTCCAGCGCCTCGTGGATCGATACCACGTGGCGCGGAATGTCCGAGTAGCCGCCGATCGGGGTGTCCTTCGCGTGGGTGCCGAGCAGCAGCAGCTTGCCGACCCGGTTCGGCTGCAGCGGCAGCAGGCCCACGCCTTGATCGTCCACCTTGTTCTTGAGCAGCACCGCGCTGCGGCGCGCCGCTTCGCGCGCCAGCGCGATCGCATCCGGGGTGGCGGTCAGGGCATCGGCCTGGGCGGGATCGACATAGGGGTTCTCGAACAGGCCGGCGTCGAACTTCAGCTTCAGGATACGGCGCACCGCGGCGTCGATCTCCTTGACCGAAATGCGGTTCTCGCGCACCAGCTCGGCCAGGCTCAGGTAGCCCAGAGGGTCGGGGGTCTCGACGTCGACGCCGGCCTTGACGGCGCGCAGCGCCGCCTCCTTGGCGTTGGCCGCCAGGCTGTGCCGCGTGACCAGTTCGTTCACGCCCATGTAGTCCGAGACGATGGCGCCCTGGAAGCCCCATTCCTTGCGCAGCACGTCGGTCAGCAGCCAGCGGCTGGCGTGCGATGGCAGGCCGTCGATCTCGTTATACGAGGGCATCACGGCCGCGATCTTCGTCTCCTTGACGATCTTTTCGAAAGGCGGGAAGAAATCCTCGCGCAGGGTGCGCTCGCCGACATGGGCCGGCCCGATGTTGGTGCCGTTCTCGGGCTGGCCGTGCCCGGTCATGTGCTTGAGGGTGGCATGCACCTTGTCGGCGGCCAGCGGCAGGGTCTCGCCCGAGAAGCCGATCACCGCGGCCTTGCCCATCACGCCGCACAGGTGGGGGTCTTCGCCGTAGGTTTCCTCGATGCGGCCCCAGCGCGGGTCGCGGGCGATGTCGACCACCGGCGCCAGCGCCAGGTTGGCGCCGCGTGCACGCATCTCGCGCGCCGCGACCGAAAACACCCGCGTCACCAGCTCCGGGTCGAAGCTCGAGGCCAGGCCGATCGCCTGCGGGAAGCAAGTGGACTCGCGCGCCGTGTAGCCATGCAGCGCTTCCTCGTGCATCAGGACCGGAATGCCCAGGCGGGTGCGCTCCAGCGCCCACTTCTGCACCGCGTTCACGTACTCGGCGGTTTCGCGCGGACCGCGGTTGGCGGTGGCGCCGGAATTGCCGGCCACGTTGGCGTCGCGCCCCAGCAGGCGGTCGGACGGGCGCGCCAGCATGCCCATGCCGTTCGGGTAGGCGGCCTGCGCCTTCTCGATCGAGAAGCTGCTGTCCGGGTTCTGCACGCCCGGCTTCTTCTGCCACAGGCATAGCATCTGCGCGATCTTTTCTTCCAGCGTCATGCGCCGCAACAGGTCGTCGACCCGCGCCTCGGTCGGGGCGCCGGCCCGCTTGTACAGCGGCGTACCCTGCCCGCCCTTGGCCGCGGCGGCAAGGGCCGGAACGCTGCCCAGGCCCGCGATACCGGCCACGCTGCCCACCGAGGCCAGGAATTCCCTGCGTTTGATACCCATTGATCTCGTCTCCACTGCTTGTTGTTGTGTCCCGCTCGTGGACGGCGGGTGGCTGCCTGGCGCGCGGCGCCGTCATACGCTTTCAAACATTCGTATAACAGAAATGTTACCGCAACCATTCCAGTCTAAACGGCGGCATTATCGGCTGTCAATCAAATACTTGGAGAATATGAAGAACCTATCCCAGCAGGGAATGACGAGGCGGGGCGCAGGGCCGTGGAGATGGGGCGGCGAGATGCCGGACCAGCGCGCCGGGGCGGCGCGCATGGTGTCGAGCGACCGGACGTGGAAGTGGAAAACGCCGGCGCCCGGACGGCGCGGCGTGCGCAAGGGGATCAACCCGGGACAGGCCCCGGGCCGCGCTGTTAGCGGGCGGCCTGGCCGCGGCGTGCGCCCGCGGGCGCCGCCTTGGCGCCGGCCTTGACCGAGGGCAGCCGCGCCGGCGGGCGGATGCGTGGGGCGGCGTCGGACTGGCGCCGCACCAGCTCGAACTCCATCGGCACCCGTTCCGGCAGCGCCTCCTCGCCTTCGCGCAACCCGCGCACGCGCCGCACCAGCGATTGCACCGCCTGGCGCGCCATCTCGGCGATCGGCTGGCGCACGGTGGTCAGTTCGGGCCAGATGGTGGTGGCCAGGGCCGAGTCGTCGAAGCCGGTGACGGTCAGGTCGCCCGGCACGTCCAGGCCCAGGCGGTGGGCCACGGCGACGGCGGCCGCCGCCATGTCGTCGTTGCTGGCGAAGATCGCGGTCGGGCGCTCCTCGAGGGCCAGCAAGTGTTCCGCCGCATCCAGCCCGGAGCGGTAGGTGAACATGCCCTGCACCACCAGTTCGTCGGACTTGTCGGCGCCCTTCTCTTCGATGGCCGCGCGGTAGCCCGCCAGCCGGCGTCCACTGGCGGTCTGGTTCGGATGGCCGACGATGAAGCCGATGCGCTGGTGGCCGAGGGCGATCAGGTGGCGCGTCATCTGGTAGGCGGCGTCGTAGTCGTCGATGCTGACGGCGCCCACGCGCTCGTCCGGCGAGCCGCAGGCGACCACCACGGCAGGGATGTCGGCCTCGGCCACGCAAGCGATCACGGCCTCGCTGTCGCACAGCGGCGGCGGCAGGATGATGCCGTCCAGGCCGTTGCCGATCAGGCGCCGGGTCTGTTCTTCTTCGTGCTGCCCGGCCTCGCACTTCTCGACGAACAACTGGACGTTGTTCAGGCCGGACTGGCTGAGCAGGCCGACCAGGAATTCGCTGAGGTAGGCGGCGCTCGGGTTGCTGTACAGGAACCCCACGCGGATCGGCTTGGAGCCCGCCAGGTTGCGCGCCTCCTGGTTCGGGGTGTAGTTGAGGGCCGCGACCGCCTCGGCGACCTTGCGCCGCGTGCTCTCGCGCACCAGGCCCTTGCCGTTCATCACGCGCGACACCGTCATCGGCGAGACCCCGGCCAGCTTGGCGACGTCGGCCATGGTCGGCTGACCGCGGCGCTCCACATCGTCCTGGATGGCTTTCACGTTGGCTTTACTCATGTTCTCGCGGACCCCTGTCTGGACTTGCAACCCTGTTGTTTGCGCTATCTTAGCACAATCGCAAAGAGGAAAGTGGCTCCCGCCCCATGTCACGGAAAATGCGGCGTTCGCTCCGAAATCGATTTCAATCCTTAAAAGATTGCGCTAACATTTCTGAAGCACAATCACAACACGGAGACACCAAACACCATGACGACACGACGCATCATGCTGCAGGCCCTGGCCGGCGCCGCCTTCCTGCCCACCAGCCTTCCCCTGCTGGCCGCCGCCCCTGCCGGCGAGGCATTGAAAGACATCGCGCGGCGCAAGGGCCTGCGCTTCGGCACCGCGGTGGGCGCCGGCCCCAAGCAGTTCGGCGACCCGGCCTACCGCGCCCTGGTTGAACGCGAATGCGACATCATCGTCGCCGAAAATGAAATGAAGTGGCAGGCGCTCGAGCCCAGCCGCGACGCCTATCGCTTCGGCCCGGCGGACGCGATGCTGGCCTGGGCCGACAAGAGCGGCATGGCGATGCGCGGCCACAACCTGTTCTGGCAGGCCGAGCGCTGGCTGCCGGCCTGGGTCGCGAAAGCGGACTTCGGCAAGGACAGCGCACGCGCCGAAGCGCTGATGCGCAAGCACGTCAAGACGGTGTGCGGGCATTTCGGCACCCGCATCAAGAGCTGGGACGTGGTCAACGAAGCGGTCGACCACACCGACGGCAAGATGCGCCAGAACGCCCTGACCCGCGCGTTTCCGGGGCCGGACGGCGCGATCGAACAGATCGACCTGGCCTTCCGCCTGGCCCACGAGTACGCACCGCACGCCCAACTGGTCTACAACGACTACATGCGCGAGGATTCCGGCAGCGCCAAGCATCGCGCCGGCGTGCTGAACATGCTGGCCGAGCTGAAACGGCGCGGCACCCCGGTGCACGCGCTCGGCCTGCAGGCCCACATCGGCTCCTGGGACGAGAGCAAGAAGCGCGGCCGCGAAGACATGCTGGAGTGGCGCCGCTTCCTGGACGAAGCCACGGCCATGGGCCTGGACCTGTTGATCACCGAGTTCGACGTCAACGACCGCGCGCTGCCCGCCGACATCGCCAAGCGCGACGCCGGGGTGGCCGCGGCCGCGCGCGAGTTCCTCGACGTGACCCTGTCCTATCCGCGCTTGAAAGACTTCCTGCTGTGGGGCATGGCCGACCATATCAGCTGGCTGCAGACCTGGGACGAGGCGCCGCGCAAGGACAAGCTGGCGCAGCGTCCCCTCCCCTACGACGCCCAGCTGCGCGCCAAGCCGCTGCGCCAGGCGATCGCCGACGCCATGCGCGCGATGCCGGACCGCCAGGCCTGAGCCGGCCCGGCCTCCCGACGCCCGTCATCCGGCGTAGGGTGGTCGGTTCCGGCATGCGTATCTACAGCGCGCGCACCGACTCGCGCACCACCAGGGTCGGTTCGGGCACTTCGAGTTCGAGCGCCTGCCCGCGGATCATGCGCAGGATTGCCCGGCCGAGGCGCTGGCCGACGTCGAACAGCGGCTGGCGCACCGTCGTCAGGGGCGGCGTCGTGTACATCGAACTGTGCAGGTCGTCGAAGCCGACCACGGACACCTGTTCCGGCACGGCGATCCCGCGCCGGAACAGGGCCAGCCGGGCGCCATAGGCGGTCAGGTCGTTGGCCGCGAAGATGGCCGTGAAGCGCTGGTTTGATGCGATCAGGCGCTCGACCGCCTGCAGCCCGCCGGACTCCGAGAAGTCGCCCGGCAGCACCAGCTTGCGCTGCGCCTTGATCCGGTGTTTCGCCAGCGTGTCGCGGTAGCCCGCCAGGCGCGCCAGCGCATCGCGGTGCTCCGGTGGGCCTGCGATGAAGGCGATGTCGCGGTGGCCGTGCTCCACCAGGTGCTCGACCGCGTCGCAGGCGCCGCGGTAGTTGTCCAGGCAAAAGCCATAGGCGCGCGGACCCTGCAGGTCGCGCCCGAAGGCGACGATCGGCACCTGGTTCGACAGCGCCAGGATCCGTTCGTCCTTCAGGTTCCCGCTCAGGATCACCAGGCCGTCGACCCGGCGCGCGATCAGCAGTTCGATCCGCTCCGCCTCCTCGTCCGCATGCCAGTGGCCGGACACGATCAGCGGCGCGTAGCCGGTGCCCTGCAGCGCTTCGTCGACGCCGGCCATCGCGTCGGCGAAGTAGCCGGAGGCCAGCGACTGGGTCAGGATGCCGATGGTGCGCGAGCTGCCGGTCTTGAGGTTCTGGGCCAGCACGTTCGGCTTGTAGTTCAGCCGTTCGATCGCCTGTTCGATCGCCTGGCGCTTGTCGTCGGAAACCTTGGCGGTGCCGTTCAGCAGGCGCGACACGGTGGCTGCCGACACCCCGGCCACGCGGGCGACTTCATGGACGGTGGCCGTCGGCCTGTCGGATGCTTTACTCATGCATGGAATGGGCCGCAACGACAGCTCGGCGCCGTGGCCTGGGTGGAAAATTGCCAGTATAGCAGCAGCAACTGCGCCACCGCCCGCCAAAATGTCGTTGACACCCGCTCCGGCGCACGCATATTATGAAATCGATTTCATAGAATGGTTCGAAGGCGGCGCAAGCACGCCGCCGCACCCCGCCGCCAACCACCACCTTCATCCGCCATGACCGACTCCATGCACTTCCCTCCCGACTTCACCTGGGGTGTCGCCACCAGCGCCTTCCAGATCGAAGGGGCCGCCGACCTCGACGGCAAGGGCCCTTCGATCTGGGATACCTTCTCGCGCCAGTCCGCCAACATCAAGGACGGCAGCAACGGCGACGTCGCCTGCGACCACTACCACCGCTACCGCGAGGACGTCGCCCTGATGGCCGGCCTGGGCGTGGACGCCTACCGCTTTTCGATGGCCTGGTCGCGCGTGCAACCCGACGGCAAGGGCGCATGGAACGAACAGGGATTCGATTTCTACGCGCGCCTGCTGGACGCGCTGGACGAGAAAGGCATCAGCGCGCACCTGACCCTGTACCATTGGGACCTGCCGCAGGGCCTGCAGGACGAAGGGGGCTGGCTGGCGCGCGACACCGCCTACCGCTTCGCCGACTACGCGGCAGAGGTGACCCGCCGCTTCGGCCACCGCCTGGCCAGCATCGCGACCCACAACGAGCCCTGGTGCACCGCCAACCTCGGCTACGGCAACGCCCAGTTCGCCCCCGGCGTGCGCGACGCGCGGCAGGCGATCCAGGTGTCGCACCACCTGCTGCTCTCGCACGGCCTGGCGATGCGCGCCATGCGCGCGCTGAAGCCACGCGCCAGGCTCGGCATCGTGCTGAACCAATGGACCTCGGATCCGGCAACCGCCAGCGAAGCCGACCACGCCCTGGCCGAACTCGAATGGGCACGGTCGGTGCAGTGGTTCATGGACCCGATCTTCAAGGGCCGCTATCCGGAACTGGCGCTGCGCGCGCATGGTGCCGATGCCCCGCAGGTGCTCGAGGGCGACCTCGAGATCATTCAGGGACCGCTCGACTTCCTGGGCGTGAACTACTATTTCCGCCACTACGCCAGCGCCGAGACGCCGCCACGCAGCGCGCCGGCGCTGCTGGGCACCACCGACATGGGCTGGGAGATCTACCCGCAGGGCCTGACCGAGTTGCTGGTGAAGCTCAAGGGCGAATATACTCTGCCGCCCATCTACATTACCGAGAACGGCATGGCTTCGCCCGACCGCCTCGAAGCCGGCCAGGTGAACGATTCGCTGCGGATCCGCTTCGTCGAGCAGCATCTCGCGGCCCTGAAGGAAGCGATGGACCTCGGGGTCGACGTGCGCGGCTACTTCATGTGGAGCCTGATGGACAACTTCGAGTGGAATTCGGGCTACGCCAAGCGCTTCGGGATCTACTACGTCGACTATGCGACCCAGCAGCGCATCCCGAAAGCCAGCGCGCACTGGTACCGCGACTTCGTCGCCGCCCAGCGCGGGCAGCGCCGGGCCGCATGAGCCCGGCACGCACATAAAAAAGCGACACGGAGGAGACACATGAGCGAAGAACAATACCGGGACGGACCGCGCCTGGTGGCCGACATCGGCGGCACCAACGCGCGCTTCGCCCTCGAGCGCGGCCCCGGATGGATCGAGGACGCCGACACACTGCCCTGCGCCGCCTACCCGCGCTTCCAGGACGCGGCGCGCACTTACCTGGCGCGCCATGCCGGCGCGGCCGGGCGCGTGCGCCATGCGGTGATCGCCATCGCCAATCCGGTCGAGGGCGACCACGTCAAGATGACCAACCACGCCTGGGAATTCTCGCTGCAGGCGGCGCGCGCCGAACTGGGACTGGACACCCTGCTGGCGGTAAACGATTTCGCCGCGCTGGCGATGGCGGTGCCGCAACTGGCTGCCTCCGACCTGGTGCAGGTGGGCGGCGGCGCGCCGGCGCTCGACGGCGTGATCGGCGTGGTCGGCCCGGGCACCGGCCTGGGCATGGCCGGATTGCTCCCCACGCACGGACGCTGGACCGTGCTGCAAAGCGAAGGCGGCCACGTGGCCTTTTCACCCGGCGACCGACGCGAGCAGGATATCCTGGCCTATTGCTGGCAGCGCTGGGAGCACGTCTCCGCCGAGCGCCTGGTCTCGGGCCCGGGGATCGCCTTGATCCACGACGCGCTGCGCGCGCGCGCCGGCCTCGCGCCCGCGCCGCTCGCGCCGGCCGCCATCGTCGAGCGCGCCCTGGCGGGCGGCGACCCGCTGTGCGCCGAGACCCTGGACGCGTTCTGCGCCATGCTCGGCACCGTGGCCGCCAACCTGGCCGTGACCCTGTGCGCGCGCGGCGGCATCTATATCGGCGGCGGCGTGGTGCCGCGCCTGGGCGAATGGTTCGCGCGCTCTCCTTTTCGCGCCCGCTTCGACAACAAGGGACGCTTCTCGCGCTTCGCGGCGCGCATTCCCTGCTTCGTGATCCACGCGCCCTACCCGGCCCTGGGCGGGGCGGCCGCCATGCTGGCGCAGCACCTGGACGCGCAGCGCCCGGCCACGAGCATGCCGCCGGCGGCGATGGAGGTGCGCCATGGCCACGCTTGAACGCAGCCGCCACCCATTGCTGTGGGTGCCGAGCGGCTACTTCACGATGGCGCTCGGCTATGTGATGCTCACCAGCGTCACCGCCATCATGTTCAAGAACCTTGGCATGGACAACGGCCGGGCGGCGCAGTATTCCAGCCTCCTGATCCTGGCCTACACCGTCAAGCCGCTGTTCGCGCCTTTCGTCGAGATGTACCGCACCAAGAAGTTCTTCGTGCTGTGCGCGCAGGCGGCGATCGGCCTGGGCTTCGCCGGCGTCGGCCTGGCGCTGGGACTGCCCGGCTACATGGGCATCCTGATGGCGCTGTTCTTTGCGCTCTCCTTCATCGGCGCCACCCAGGACATCGCCAGCGACGGCGTCTACGTCACCTCGCTCGACGCGCGCGCCCAGTCGCTGTATTGCGGCATCCAGAGCCTCTCCTGGAACATCGGCCCGATCGTCGCGGCGGGCGGCATGGTGTACCTCAGCGGCTACCTGCACAGCAACGTGTTCGGCCACGACCCCAAGGTGTTTGGGCCGGACTGGGTCGAGTCCTGGCGCATCATCTTCTTCCTGGTCGCCGCCATCACCCTATTGATGGCGCTGTGGCATGCGCGCGCGATGCCGGAAGGCGCGCGCGCCGCCGATACACCGTCGAGCGTACGCGACGCCGGCCGCATCCTGGTGGATGCCTTCGTCACCCTGTTCCAGAAGCGCGACATCTGGAAGATGATCGCCTTCGCCTTCCTGTTCCGGCTCAGCATCGGCTTCCTGGAGAAGATCGGCCCCTTCTTCATGGTCGATCCGGCGTCGAAAGGCGGGCTGGGACTGTCGAACGAGATGCTCGGCCTGATCTACGGCACCTACGGCCTGGCCGCGGTGCTGCTCGGCTCCCTGCTGGGCGGCTGGTACGTGGCGCGGCGCGGCCTGAAGTCGACCCTGTTCGTGCTGTGCTGTGCGGTGAACATCCCGAACGTGACCTTCCTCCTGATGAGCATCTACCTGCCGGACAGCCTGCTGGCCATCACGGCCGGCGTCGTCATCGAGAAGTTCTTCTTCGGCTTCGGCGCCGTGGGCTTCATGATCTACCTGATGCAGCAGCTGGCCCCGGGCAAGTACACCACCACCCACTACGCCTTCGGCACCGGCCTGATGGGACTGTGCGGCATGGTGACCGGCGTGGTGAGCGGCCATCTGCAGGAAATGATGGGCTACATCGGCTACTTCACCTTCGTGATGGTGGCGACCATCCCGTCCTTCCTGGCCACCTGGTTCGCGCCTTTCCATCATGACGATGGCAGCAAGCCTGCCGGGGTGGTAGACCAGGAAGGTGTGCCCCCGGCCGGTTCGCCCCACCCCGCCGCCTGAGCGTCGCAACGGCCGGGCCCGCGCGCCCGGCTGACTTTCTTCTTTCGGACAGCGCCGAATCACTTGGATACCCGAAGGTCCGGCTAATTGGCGTAATTCAAGGATGTTCCTCGCTCTCATACTTTGTGCAATCGATAATGAGGTCCGTAATCTTCTGGCATTTAGGTTTTAGGTTCACAGCATCTGGGTTGGCAAGAATAAATTTAGAAACAGACGGAATAGTATATGTCGTAGCGCCATAGCATCCCTTCTCACTGTCTTTTCCGCATGCGTATGTCACCGTTACCGAAACGTCCGATACATGATGATCATACGAAGTACTCGTTGACCTGAACGGGCTATCGGCCAACCAATTCTCGGTTCGAGCAATCAGCTTGCCATTGAGGTCTTTCACCAGGATCGTGGTGGTATGCGGAGACAGCGTGAAAAATCTGTTGTGCACATGTCTGGGGAAATGCCACTCGAGTCCAGAAACAATATCGTTTCTCTCAACGGCGAACTTGAAACCCAGAGACTTCATTTCCGCCCTTGTGGGTTCTCGATACTCTGGTGGCACAGATGCATGTGCACTTTATAGTGGATCCACCTTTTGAGACAGCGACCACGGGGTAGTTTAAGCTGTTGTCCGCGAAAGGATGACAGCAAATGGGTGAAGCAAAGAAACGCAAGGTGCACACGGCAGAATTCAAGGC